>JBFLZA010000573.1:0-5915 GCA_040756535.1 Cyanobacteriota bacterium | reverse complement strand
CTGTGAGAGCGTCTCGTTAATCAGTGTACAATTGAGGGCTGTGACTTTTTTAAAACTCAAACCATTAACAGCACAGCACCTAAGTGCCGTTGTGGAACTAGACCAGCTGTGCTTCGGTGGTCTGTGGACGCGATCGGGTTACGAGCGAGAGTTAGAAAGCCCCAACAGTCAATTGCTGATCCTAGAAGCAGCAATTGATGGGGGAGCATCCGGATTGAATAGTCAGTCTTCGGAAGTGTTAACTCAAAACGCTGTAACAGCGGATTTAGAAACCGTACCGATCCTGCAAAACACCTTGATAGGGTTAGGTTGTTACTGGTCAATCTTAGAGGAGGCGCACATTACCATACTTGCGGTGCATCCAGACTACCAGCGTCAAGGGCTAGGTCAACTATTATTGTATGCTTTGCTACGGGATGCCAAACAGCGTAAGTTAGAGTGGGCAACTCTGGAAGTGAAGCCATCCAATCAAGCGGCGCTATCTCTTTACCATAAGTTTGGCTTCACACTCTGCGGACGACGCCGACGTTATTACAAAGATACGGGAGAAGATGCCCTAATTCTTTGGCGCGGAGGTCTGCAAAAACAGGACTTTGAGGAAACCCTTGCCAACTGTTATCGGCAAATCAAGCATTGCCTTGACCTTGCCGACTGGCAGTTGTATGACTGACGCTCTTCACAAAGCTCAAATCCTTACTAGCTAACCATTCAAGCTATACCAAAATGACTCACTAATCCCGTAGAACCCAGTCTTCATTCCTAAAATCTCTACTGAAAGAGTAGGGAATAAGAAGGCCAAACCCGTATCGCCGGTTGTTTCCAAACAGACAGTCGGCTAAGTTGCCTATGCTAGAATCAGCGTACACGGGCACGCAACAGGTGATGGAAATACGCCATGTTTGAACGCTTTACAGAAAAAGCCATTAAGGTGATCATGCTGGCCCAGGAAGAGGCACGTCGCCTGGGGCACAATTTTGTCGGCACGGAGCAAATTCTCCTGGGTCTGATTGGAGAGGGAACTGGCGTCGCTGCCAAAGTTCTCAAATCGATGGGTGTCAATCTTAAAGACGCTCGGATCGAAGTAGAGAAGATCATTGGCAGGGGTTCCGGCTTCGTTGCGGTAGAAATTCCGTTTACCCCCAGAGCAAAGCGCGTTCTGGAGCTATCGCTCGAAGAAGCTCGCCAGCTGGGGCATAACTACATTGGCACGGAGCATTTGCTGCTTGGGCTAATCCGGGAAGGAGAAGGAGTCGCGGCAAGGGTTCTGGAAAATCTGGGTGTAGATCTGACCAAGGTTAGAACCCAAGTGATTCGGATGCTCGGTGAGACGGCAGAAGTCACAAGTGGAGCAACGGCCGGACGCACAAAAACTCCGACTCTTGATGAATTTGGCTCAAATCTGACTCAAATGGCTTCCGAAGGCAAGCTAGACCCAGTAGTGGGTCGAGCCAAGGAAATTGAGCGGGTGATCCAGATTTTGGGTCGCCGCACCAAGAATAACCCGGTGCTGATTGGAGAACCTGGGGTCGGTAAAACCGCGATCGCAGAAGGGTTAGCTCAGCGGATTGCCAATAATGACGTTCCCGACATTTTGGAAGAAAAGCGGGTCGTTACCCTGGATATTGGTCTGCTGGTGGCTGGCACCAAGTATCGGGGTGAGTTTGAAGAGCGCTTGAAGAAAATCATGGATGAGATTCGCCAAGCGGGGAATGTCATCCTGGTTATCGATGAAGTCCATACTCTGATTGGGGCAGGTGCCGCTGAAGGGGCCATTGATGCCGCTAACATCCTCAAACCCGCTTTGGCTAGAGGTGAATTGCAGTGTATTGGTGCAACGACCCTAGATGAGTATCGCAAGCATATTGAACGGGATGCCGCATTGGAACGTCGTTTCCAACCCGTGATGGTGGGCGAACCGAGCGTTGAGGAGACAATTGAGATTCTCTTTGGTTTGCGCGAACGCTACGAGCAACACCACAAGCTGAAAATCTTGGATACCGCATTAGAAGCCGCCGCCAAACTTTCAGATCGGTATATCTCAGACCGTTATCTGCCGGATAAGGCGATTGACTTAATTGATGAAGCAGGCTCAAGAGTGCGCTTGATCAATTCCCAACTTCCTCCGGCTGCCAAGGAGTTGGATAAGGAACTGCGCCAAGTCCTGAAAGAAAAGGATGATGCGGTACGGGCCCAAGATTTTGATCGGGCTGGCGAACTGCGCGATCGCGAAATGGAAATCAAGGCCGAAATTCGTGCGATCGCTCAAAGCAAAAAGACAGAATCGGGTAGCGAGGATGCTTCTCCTGTCGTCGATGAGGAAGACATCGCCCAAATCGTGGCATCTTGGACGGGGATTCCGGTGAACAAGCTCACTGAATCCGAGTCTGAGAAGCTGCTGCACATGGAAGACACCTTGCATCAGCGCCTCATCGGTCAAGAAGATGCCGTTAAAGCGGTGAGTCGAGCAATTCGTCGGGCAAGGGTCGGCTTAAAGAATCCCAATCGCCCCATTGCTAGCTTCATCTTCTCTGGTCCTACTGGGGTAGGTAAGACAGAACTGGCTAAGTCCCTAGCTTCTTACTTCTTCGGTTCCGAAGAGGCGATGATTCGCCTGGATATGTCAGAGTACATGGAGCGCCACACGGTTTCTAAGCTGATTGGTTCGCCTCCAGGATATGTAGGCTACAACGAAGGAGGTCAGCTAACCGAGGCGGTTCGTCGTCGTCCTTATACGGTGGTGCTGTTCGATGAAATCGAAAAAGCGCACCCCGATGTCTTCAACATGCTGCTGCAAATTTTAGAAGACGGACGCCTCACCGATGCCAAAGGTCGGACGGTAGACTTCAAGAATACACTGCTGATCATGACCTCGAACATTGGTTCTAAGGTTATTGAGAAGGGTGGTGGTGGACTTGGCTTCGAGTTCAGCGAGGATGTCGCTGAGTCTCAGTACAATCGCATCCGCTCACTGGTTAATGAAGAGCTCAAGCAGTACTTCCGTCCAGAGTTCCTCAACCGTCTAGATGAGATTATCGTCTTCCGTCAGTTGAACAAGGCCGAGGTCAAAGAAATTGCCGACATCATGCTCAAAGAGGTATTTGGACGGCTTCTTGAGCAGGGGATCACGCTGGAAGTCACCGAGCGCTTCAAGGATCGCTTAGTGTCAGAGGGTTACAACCCGGCTTACGGTGCAAGGCCACTGCGTCGAGCAATTATGCGCCTCTTAGAAGATGTGTTGGCTGAACAAATCCTCGGCGGACATATTAAGGAAGGTGACACCGCCATGGTTGATATCGATGAGAGCAACAACGTGGTCGTGCAGCCGAGTGAAAAGCGGGAACTATTGCCTCAAGCTGCTGAGTAATTAGAGATTATTCAATCACCAACAGTAGTTCAATCAACGGTAGGGAGTGTAGTTGCTTCCCTACCGTTCTTTTTTGCCACAAGGATTTGGCCATCATTTTTGATAATCAGAGGAGTCTTGGGAAAATCACTCTGAGTTAGCTGCCGAATGAGCTTAATACTACGACCTTGGCGATCGGGATAGGGTATACCTTGCCCATTAAGAATAACGGGAAGAATCTTACCTGATACCAAATTTCCCTGATGATCGAGTTCTACTTCTAACACTAGGGAGTAGGCAAGTTGGGCAGCCGTAGAAAGGGTTCGATATCCCAAAAAGTTACCTAGAGAATAAGCGATTAATTTGCCTTTGTAGAGTTCTAAGGCTCTAGGAACGTGGGGGCTATGTCCTAATATTAAATCAGCACCATTGTCAATCATGGTGTGGGAAAATTTTACTAAGTTGCCCCGATTTTCTCCGGCAAAAAATTCAGTTTGATTTTTGACCCGCATGGCACCTGTTCCTTCGGCACCTGCATGAAAGGAAATCACTACAATATCAGCATTTTCCCTCGCCTTTCGCACTAGCGATGTAGCGGCAGTGAGATTGTTGACGGAATTATGATAGTCAAAGTAACTAAAGCCAATCCAAGCGATGGATAGACCTTTATAATTAGCAATCAGGATTTGACCTTTTTTCCCAAGCGCTTTAATCCCTGCATTTTCAAGGTTCTGAATCGTATCTTTAAAGCCCGGAAGTGCGAAATCGAAGGAATGGTTATTGGCAACGCTCATGATATCAAATCCGGCGTCTTTCAAAAGCTGATTGTAACTGGGAGGCGTGCGAAAAGGAATAATCAGTCCCCCTCCAAAACCCTTAGGAGAGTAAGGATAGTTGGTTAATGTACTTTCAAAGTTTCCAAATAAAAAGTCTGCTCCTTTGAGAAGGGGTTTAACCGCTCTAAAGAGTACCTTCCTTTGGGGATGGAGCCGATTAGCTGGGTAGTTAGTACCAGGAACAATATCGCCAACAGCTTTTATCCGGATATTAATTTTAGGGGGGACTTTAGGGGGTTTTTGTACAGGAGTCTTAGGTTTAGGCGGTGTAGTTTCTGGAGCCTCTATATCCTCGATTTCGCTGTATGCTAGTCCCTCTGGATACCGATGAATGAAGCCATAGCCGATGCCGAGCAGAAAACTCAAGGTACCAATCAACAGCAGTAAAAACGCTCGGCGGCGAATCTTGCGATTCAATGCAGCGATCGCATAGGGATGGGAGCGCTTGGCTAATAAAGCATCCGTTTCCTTCCGAGACAATAAAAGTTGTCTCAAGCCAACGAGAAGAATTTTTTTGATATGCCTGAGGTGAGATCTAAGCATCCAAATACCGAAAGAATCAGGGATACGCACCCAAGCTAGACACCACAAATCAAGTCTTTTATCCAAAAATTGGGCTTTAGGATGCCAAAAGGCTCGACTAAATGTTTCTCAGCTTATCATCTCTTGCCCGCTTGGTCTTGCTTTAAGGTAATGCGATCGCTCTGGCTCACACTGCTGAAGAGATGGGGGAAATACAACTCCCTAGAGAATGATTAGAGAACTGATCCCTGTTGAGTTCCATCGCACTGAATAACTCCTCAAAGGTCAACGCGACGGCTGACCCAGATACAATAGTTAGCGTGTCCTGAATCGACCCAAACCGATGACGCCTTCTTCAAGTAAGACTGCATCCCAGAAAAATTTAGAGGATTTGGAAGACGACTACCTCGATGAATTACCTGAAGATGTCGAGATGTCGCTTTTCGACCATCTAGAAGAGTTGCGACGGCGGATTTTCTATTCGTTGATTGCTGTAGCCGTGTGCGCCATTGGCTGCTTTTTGGGTGTTAAACCAATTGTTAAGTTACTGGAAATCCCAGCTCAAGGAGTCAAATTTCTGCAACTGAAGCCAGGGGAATTCTTTTTTGTCTCCTTGCAAGTTGCTGGATATAGCGCCTTAGTAGTTGCCAGTCCCTTTATTCTTTACCAAATTCTTCAGTTTGTTCTGCCAGGACTGACGCGCCGCGAACGACGCCTAATCGGTCCGGTGGTCTTGGGTTCAAGTATCCTGTTTTTCGCTGGTTTAGCGTTTGCCTATATTGCTTTAATTCCAGCTGCCATGAACTTCTTCATTAGTTATGGCGCAGATGTCGTTGAGCAGCGATGGTCAATTGACTCTTATTTTGGAACTGTCCTGCTATTGATGTTCAGTACTGGCTTAGCATTTCAAGTTCCCATTATTCAGCTCCTACTGGGTCATTTAGGAATTGTATCTTCGCGGCAAATGCTATCGGGTTGGCGCTACGTCATTTTGATTTCGGTTATTTTAGGGGCAGTACTAACCCCTTCTACCGACCCTGTTACTCAAAGCTTACTGGCAGGTGCTGTTCTGGTACTCTACTTTGGAGGTATTAGTCTAGTTAAGCTTTCAGGTAAATAATAGATTTGAATCTCTCGTGTTACAGAGAACGACAATTCGATTCCTAAGAAGTTCGGTATTGTAGGGGCGCACAGGTGTGCGCCCTTATTGTAAT
>JBFLZA010000572.1:0-5925 GCA_040756535.1 Cyanobacteriota bacterium | reverse complement strand
TGGAGATTTGTATACTCTGTCTTTTAGCCTCTATCGAGGCAGAAAAGGCAGAATCCCTGTTCAAATCCATTCAGCCTCGCATGAGTCAGTCTTAGACAAGCTGATCGCAGGTGAAGCCAAACTCGGCTCACTTAAGCTTTACAAGTCCAAAAGAGGCATTTGGTATGCACTCGTCTGTGTGTCTATGGAAGTTCCGGATGCAGCAGACGTTAAAGGGTGGATAGGAGTTGACAGAGGTCAAAGGAATATTGCTGTCGCGGCACTTCCTAAAAGTTTTGGTAAGTTCTGGAAAGGTGGGCGGGTTAAACAGTTGAGGCGACAGTTTCAGCGGACTCGAAAACAGTTGCAGCAAGCCAAGCAACTTAAGGAAGTGAATCGATTAGAGCAACGTGAAAGAAGAATCATGACCCATATCAATCACGTCATCTCCAAGCAGCTAGTCCAACTGGCATCAGACTTGGGGATGGGATTGCGGTTTGAGGACTTGCGCGGCTGTAGACAGACCATGAGACAGCACAAAAAGGCTAAATCTGATGCCGCCAACAATCGTGATAGTTGGGCATTTTATCAGCTCGAGTTGTTTACTAGATACAAAGCAATTCGTGCTGGTGTACCCGTCGAATCGGTGCCAGCACCTTACACCAGTAAATCAGACCACCGCAATGGTGTGATTGGCAAACGCAATGGTGACTGGTTCAGAGGCTTTGACGGATATCGTTGCAACGCTGATTGGAATGCCTCACAAAATATTGGTCAATGGCTTGGTTTTTCATGTCCTGTGTATCTTCAGGAAGCTGTAGCTGCAATGGCTATAGCCGATACAGGGGATGGGGTCTATGACAGTCCCTTAACTGGTGAAGCGTCTAATCGGAGGATAAATCCGTCCGATTAGACTCTCCGCGTGAATCCTTTGTGCTTTAGCCAGGGGAGTGTCAATAACAGTTAAGCATCTATAGGTTCTTGCTTGGGTGCAATACAAATTGTTTGAAAGGGCAGCCAATTATTTGAAAGGGCACGGCATTGCCGTGCCCCTACTGTATTGAAGGTTGGTTGTCTCTGCGGAATTGCCAGATAGTAGCTTGTAGTTGATTAATAAGGGTGGTCTATGCCTATAGCCAAGAATGAACATGAAATGGAACCGGAATTGGGTACTTGCTTTTGGTCTCTATGTTGTGTTTTTGCTAACGATAATTATCTTGGCTTATCTGGGAGTTTTCCCAGTTAAACTGCCGACGATTCCGTTTTATGATACTTTCGGACACTTCATCTTATTAGGCAGTGCTTCTTACTTGGGTCATAAAGCTTTAGGGGGACAAATGATAAAAATGTGGCCTTGTCCCTTGAGCATCCCTCTAGTTCCGATCGCTATTAGCATTTTCGCTGCTGTAGATGAGAGTTTGCAAGCACTCTCACCGCTTCGTACCAGCAGTTGGTTGGATATGATGGCCAATTTAGTCGGCATCTGGGTTTTTTACGGCTTGGCAGTGTGGAAATAACAAGGTATTTTAGCCAGCGCTAGACTCTGCGAAACTCAGATAACGCGACACAAAGTTTAAACGTCTTAGCGGCTTTGAAACAACCAAATTCTTGAGGAAAATCCTCTATACGGGGAAAACGGGGCTAATGTCAAGCTAAGATTGAACAGTCAGACAGTCTTCTCGAAATCTTCACAATAAATCGGCTGTGCTTCTCTTTTCCTTTATGTTTTTTTTAGTATTACAGATATAGGCAGAATAATTTATTGAGTACTTGCCTTATTTTTAAGCTTCCTTCAACAGTTGAGTTTCATGGGGTGACAGCTATGACTATGCGCTATAACCACAAACATTCTCCTCTAGAAAGGATCGTCTATACGAAGGTCAACGTCAATGGGAAAGTTGAACTCGTACCACTAGAGTTGTACGCAGATGGCTCTGTTAAGCGAGCTAACTAAAAACCCAGACCAGTATTGACACTTTTTCTATTGGGACTTGAGACATTTTGCCCGTAGAGATAGTAGAGAACGAACAACAACCATAGAGACGCACGCTTCCTAACGTTTGCGTCTCTAGTTTTTTTTGGCGGGAACAGAAAAGCCCTGGGAAACGACGAGATCAACCTATCCACGTTATCGGTGAAGTTATCGCAGATATCTGGGCTGCTAAACTGATGCCTTAGCTAGCGTTAAGCGTCCGGATCGGATAGCCTTCATATTGTCATATTGTGATTGTGATGTGAGGAATGTTGAAAAACAGGGCAATGGTTGAAGCACCCAAAGAATTCCCCGTACTGGGACTACCGGTGCACCTATTAGATAACTATGACCACTGGCTGGAAGCGCGTCTACACCAGAGGTTTGGGAGTCATGTGGTGACCCTAAATGCAGAAATGGCGATCCAGGCAGAGCGCAATCAGGCTCTGGCAGACATTATCCGAAAAGCGGAACTGGTGGTTCCAGATGGTTCTGGGGTGGTTCTTTACTTATGGCTTCAGGGGCAACATCAGCAGCGTTGTCCGGGGATTGAGTTGGCGGAGTCTTTACTGCACCAAGCTGCGGAATTGGGCACGTCTTGCCCGGTTTTTTTCTATGGGGGTGCCCCTGATGTTGCTCAGAGGGCAGCTAAGGTTTGGCAGGAGAAACTGCCCAAATTAGCAATTGCAGGAGTTGAACACGGCTATCTCTCACCCGAAGCCGAACAAGAATTCAAAGACACGCTCAAACAGATGCAACCCAGTCTAATTTTCGTGGGCTTGGGGGTGCCGCGTCAGGAGTTTTGGATTGCTCAAAATCGGCACTTGTGCCCCCACGCCATTTGGATTGGGGTGGGTGGGAGTTTCGATATCTGGGCTGGGATTAAATCTCGTGCTCCTGTTTGGTTGCGGAACAATCATCTGGAATGGTTGTATCGGCTGTATCAAGAACCCTGGCGCTGGCGGCGGATGATGGCGCTGCCGCAGTTTGCCCTCAAAGCAATCGGTCAACGTTTTGCGTGAACAAATTTTATGCTTGGTAAGGTTACTTGCTTCACTTTTTGAATTAAGCTATTTATCTCGCTATTGATTGGCGATCGCTTTTGATCAGCGGTCGTGTTTTGAACTGGAACTCTCCGAGGCAGCGAACAGGCTTGCCCGATTTGAGTTTCAGTGTACGTGAATGCTTGAATGCTTGGCTTTTAATTTACCTATGACCACTATCCTGGGTCATTCCAGAAATCGTCAAACTCACCCGAACGTTACTCCAAACGCCAATGACGTTGCTCAAACGTCAGCAATGATTCAATTACGAGGAGTGACAAAAACTTATCCCAATGGCAGCTTAGGGGTATTTGACCTGAATTTGGACGTGAAGCGAGGAGACTTTTTATTGATTACTGGCCCATCCGGTGCTGGGAAATCAACATTGCTGAAGCTGCTTTATGGTGATCAACGTCCAAGTTCGGGAGAAGTCATTGTTGATCAGTGGAATGTTGGGACATTGCGGGGCGATCGCTTATCATTATTACGCCGTCGCATTGGCGTTGTGTTTCAAGATTACAAACTGATTCCCACGCGGACTGTATCGGAAAATATTGCTTTTGTATTGTGGGCACAGGCCTATACTCGCAAAGAAATTCAGCGACGGTTGCCGCCAACACTGAAGTTGGTGGGGTTACAACACAAAGCGAACTGTTTTCCGGATGAACTGTCTGGGGGAGAGCAACAGCGGGTAAGTTTGGCGCGTGCAATTGTTAGTACACCTCCCATTCTTTTGGCAGATGAACCTACAGGTAACCTCGATCCCGATAATTCCCGGCAGGTGCTCAATATTCTCAAGAAACTGAATGCGATGGGGGCAACGGTAATTGTGACGACTCATGATGAGCAGTTGGTGCAGATGTCAAAACAGCCTGTTGTGCAGTTACGAGAGGGGCGTTTATATCTAGTTTTTTGAGAAGCGTGGGTGAATTAGTCAGCTATTCCACATTTAACCTGTAAGGGTGAGACGGGCTTTTCGGCCCATCCCACAAGAGCTCTAAAAATAACAATAATGCTTGCCTAGATGTGGAACAGCTTAGGACGAATGGCACTGACTTAAAGAAGGCGTAGGTTGGGTTAAGCGATAGCGCAACCCAACAAATCTGTTAGCAATTTTGGGTTTCGTTACCTCAACCCAACCTACAAAACTAGCCAATTTAGCTTATTTCCGTGCCATTCCAGTTAAATAGGCAGTAGTTTATTCAACGAGAATTTCCGAGGATGGAAACTAGAATTCGCAATAAATCTTCCAAATCCGCTGGGACGCGATACAAATTGATGTCTTGTAAAATCTGTTTGGGCTGACGGTTCAAGACCCCAAATTGCCAGATATTTCCCATTGAAACAGCACCATATAGAATGGGACTGCTAGTAGGCGACCATTGATCAATGGCAATGAGTTCCACTCCCAGTTGAGTGAAGCCTCGTTGCAGGTCGGCATTTTTGGCTTCAATCACCAATAACTGATTCTCGGCCTGAAAGTAATAATCTAGCGAACCTTTAAGCTGGTCGTTAACTGTTAAAGGGTACTCTACCTTTAACCGTGCCTGCGTGTAGTGAATCAGCTCCATCAGCACAGGGGCAATTAGAAATTCCCGTCGTGCTGCCTCACTGGTTAGACTGACATAAGGTAAATTTTATTGCAATCGCTGCTTTAAATTTTCTAACCGTTCCAACTCCCGTTCCGACTTAGGTAATTCCAATGATTGGGGCTGGAATGAATAGCCAAAATACCCTAGAATCTCCTCTGGATCGGAGTTCAGCTTGAAGTAGTCGGAAAAACTATAGGACTGATCTGGTTGGATGATGGGAACTTTGGACATTCCATCTACCCCCTATCTGCTGCTTAAAGAATCTCTTGTGCCTCAACATGGTATCGAAATTTGTGAGCAGCGCCTATGAAAGGGATGAATACGGTGATGATGCGGAGTGCGATCGCGCTGATGTTTGGGGATGCGATCGCACGTTGATAGCTGAGTTATTCTTGCATCTCATTCTCACTACTCTGCCATAAGGACGTGTAGGTTTGCTGACCGATTTCTCGCTCTCTAAAAATCTCAACTTCTTCGCTACTTTCATCGGTATTCCTCTCATTGGGATTAGAGCGTTGTGGGATGATTTTAAAAATTTCTGGAGTGGCGAGAATGAGCGATCGCGTGGTCTGAGCCATTGCATTGTCAGGCTCGATTTTCAGAACGCGCTCAAAACAGGATAGCGCGTCGTTGTAGCGCTTTAATGTACAGTAGGTTGTGCCTTTGTTGTACCAAAGGTCAGCGACATTGGGATTGATTTCAATTGCTTGGTTATAACAGGCAATTGCTGGCTCGTACTGTTCTAATTGCTCTAGGCAGATACCTTTGTAAACCCAAGCTGGAATAAAGTCAGATTTAATATCGATAGCTTTTTGGAAGCAGACGAGTGCTTCTGCATAGTTTTCCTGCTCTTGGAGTGCCACGCCTTTATCAAACCAAGTTTCGTATTCGTGAAATCTAGTCATAGTCGGTTAACTCCTGCCCAATTTTCCCAGTCATCTGGAAAACAGTGAAATGTAAGACTCAGTTGTCCAAGTAGATGCTCAAAGCATTTGCCAAAGCTATAATCAGCCTAACGCCAATAAAGATAGGTGCTAGCAGGCTGAAGACACTGAAAATGCTGCCAGCGCTACCTCCAAACCCCAATCTATCCTTGTTAAAGATTGGTATGCCCATTGGACAACTCTTGAAAGCTAGATGAAAGATAAGGAGATCGAGGCACTCATACAACTGCTAGACACCAGTCAGACTGAGCAAACCCGTAGACTAGCCGCTGCGAGCTTGGGGGGAATCGACCCTGGCAACCCAAAGGCAATCGAGGCACTCATACAACTGCTGGGGACAGCTCAGAATGATTCCATCCGCTGGCAAGCCGCCGAAAGCTTAGAGAAAATCGACC
>JBFLZA010000571.1:0-5940 GCA_040756535.1 Cyanobacteriota bacterium | reverse complement strand
AGCCTCGCGACCATCCACGAACACGCGGGTGCGTGCCGCCAGCGCCACATCAATGCGTGAGTTGCGGGTACGCATCGCCAACCAGATGCCTTCCGGGTCAATTGTTCCAGTTTCCAATGGCTCCAGATGCTGCTTGCTGTACCCCGCATAGCGCTCGACGTTGTTGTTAATTACGCACCCGTCGAGCGCCGAACGAATCTCTAGATTCCCAGACCAGTTTTGTGCGGTCTGCTCGACACGCAACCCGGCAAGATGGGGTTGAGCCATACTGACGAACCGATGCTCGCGAAGCATCGTCTGCCGCCCCTGGCGATCGCAAAATTGTATCTCGCGGTGCAGTAGTCCGTGCCGCAGGTACAGAATCTGGCGGTAGGCGAGAATTTCAACATCGTCAATCGAAAACCAGTCACCCTCATCGATGCGAAACGTCAGTGGCAGCCAGTTGGGCAGATTAACAAGCGACTCGTCATCGACATCCTCGCCCTCAATGTGGCTTACCAAGCGGTTGTAGAGACCCGCTCGGTAGGTGCCAGGGTAGTGGATATCGTCAGCCGTCGCTTCTGGAGCCGCCGCACGGGTGACGAAATAGCCGTTTCCGATCGCGCAGAGTGCTTCCCGTCTACCTCGTTCTACTTGATTTTTTCGAGCTTGAGAGAGGCGAAAAATAGCATCACAACTATAGTTTTGAATAAAAATTAGGTCTGCGTAGGAGCAAAAAGCACAATCTCCTAACAAAATATCGCCTGGATTAAGGAATTGATATAAAAGTCTTGCTAGTGCTCACATTTATATTAGTGACATTTGTCTGTAACCATCTTTCTGACACAGAGCGTGATTCTAGAAATTCCGGCTAGCGGTAGCTTTTCAAGCAACAATTTATCTATTAAGTCTGAAGGTCTCCTCTCCAATCACCTTATTTTTTTGTTCAGGAAAAATTGTCAGTGACACTCTTTACACTTAAAGTTCTGGTTGCCATTATGAATAAATGCGTTTTTAACTACTTGATTAGAATCACAAGGCGGACAGAAGATAACGTTTCTGACATAGTTTTTTAGAGACATCTATCTTTCTTCTATCCTTACTTGTTCAGGACTACCAAATTATTTTTGCAACAAAACTCTGGATTGTGAAGATGTATTGAGCATTTGCAGCAGTGTAACAGAAATAATGATCAGTATACTGCCGATGAGTTGCAGAGACGTTAGCGTTTGACCAAACCACAGCCATGCTAGCGTAGAAGCGATAACGGGTTCGAGCGTTGCAATAATCACGGCCCGTTCAGCCTGAATGCGTTGGATGCCCCAGAAGAATAGGGAGTAAGGGAGCAGGTTCCCTGCGATGCCAATATAAATAACTTTCCAGACATTCTCTGGCTCCAGCAAGGTCACAGGAACTCCTTGCGTTACCTGGTAAGCAAGCCAGAATAAACTGCCAATTGCAAAGGTTTTCAGCATAACTCCAAGGGCTTCATCTGAACGTCCGACTCGCTCACTTTGAAGGTTGTAAGCGGTGAAGAACACAGCACTTGATAGACCAACGAGAATGCCAAACCCGTTAAATTCACTGAGATTACTTTCCAATACCTTTGACACCAGCACAACTCCAACAATCAATAAAAGCATTGCTGCAAGTACCGAGCCTGAAGGCATATGCCGAGTCGTCAACGCTGTCCACAGCACGACCATAATGGGCGATGTAAACAGCAGCAGAATAGCAACAGCAACCGGAAGACGGGCGATCGCCAAGTAATTTACCCCTGTTAAACCAGCAAATGATAAGCCTAGGATAAACTGTTGCCAGTTCATCGCTTTCGCTTCTGCTTTTGTCATGAAGCTATTAACAACAGCAAGACCAAATGTGGCGATTGTCATACTGGATACTGCCAGTTCAAACGGCTTCACGCCTGCGGCAAACAAACTACTTATCAGATTGGCGGCAACTGCCCAAAGAATAACTGCAAATAGAACAGTAATTAGTCCCATTCAATAATTTCAACCTAATGGAAACATTTTTTTCGCAACACAACATAGCCAATCAGCAGATTGGGTAAATGACCACTTCAAGCTTGCAAAACTGTGAATAAGTTAATGCCTTGATTGCGTTCATCATCATGATTTGCTGTCCTGAGCGGATTTTAGGCTCCCATGTTCTGAGTTAGCTGTTGCACCAAGACTGGAATTGCTGCATGAGCAGATTGAATGGATTGTTGATGACGCTCATCCCCAAATTCTTGGTATTCGATGCGAATAACATGGTGTTCACTGACTCCCAATAGTTTTGATGCAGTCACAATGTGGGGATCAAGATAGTTCATGGCGGCATGAACGCCGCCGAGTTCAAAGCCGCCTTCTCCCGATGAGGACAGAATAGCTAGTGCAGCACGGCGGAAATAACTATTCAGTTAAAAAAGATTAAAAAGCTTACTGTGCAAGCTTTTTTTCCTTCTGCCCTCTGCCTTCTATCTTCTGCCTTCTTGCACTAGGGTCTTTCCGGTCAGAATGGATTCGATCGGTTGCTCACCACGCGCCAGATCAAATGAAAACGTGCGTCCAATCCGAATCACCTGATCTATCCAGGCTTTCAGTGCTGCTGGCATACCGTAGTTGTACATTGGCGTACCGATCACGATCAGGTTAGCAGGCTCTAGCTCTTCGAGAAGTTGATCGGAAACCTTGAGTACCTCCTGCTGATCGAGAGTCCGCTTTTCGGGTGCAGTGAAAGCGGCGACAATCCAAGCCTCACTAATGGCTGGAGGTGGATTCAGCCCTACGTCTCGTGTGATAAGAGTGTCGTTAGGTCTGGACTTCAACCACTGTTCGGTGAATGCAGTCGTTAGACCTCGACTGAGAGAACGGGTCACGCGCGCACTAGCGTCAATTTTCAATACTGTAGCCATTTTTGCGATCTCTTATGGAGGAGGTGCGGGGAACCAAGCTTCAGGTTCTGGGTACTCAAAACCAGGTGGAAAGAAATACGTTTCAAAGATAGTGGTGGTGGCATCCTCAGTATCAAAAAATGCAAAGGCATTTTGCCCCATCCACTTGCCCGACTGAATCAGGCGGAACCCTCTGGACTCAAACTCTTGAATCCGCTCGACCCAGGGTCGAGCGCCACAATTAAACGCAATGTGGTGAATCCCTTGGTTGTGCCGCTCTAGGAATTCTTGAAAGATGGTTGAGCCAGATAGCGGCTGCATAATTTCCCAGATTACATTCTTGGACTGAGAAAAACAGACTTTAATCGAGTATTCAGCAGGCTGCCCTCTGTAAGTCTGTTCCGTAACGGTTTCAGCGTTAAAGGTATAGACTCGCCAGGGACCAATTCCCAATTGGACGAGGCCTGCCATCGTTTGCTGATAATTGCGAGTGACAATGCAGATTTCAATCACATCCCCTAGAAAATGATTTGAGAGTTGGGATGCGGTGAGTACCTGAATTGAGTCTAAGTTAGGTTCCACCATGATTCTTCTTGTAAGCAGTTGAGTTTGCTTGAAATAGATAGGACTACCCGTCCTGAACTCAAAACATTTCAGCAGACTCCGTTGAATGCAACGTTCACTACATCCACAGACGTGATAGTTTTGCTGGCTAGAAGTCTGAGAAAACTTGCCTAAAGGCTCGACACTAGATGAGTTTTAAGCAAGCTTGTGAGCAATCAAAAAACTATTTCCCGCTCCTTAATTTGAACAATAGCAAGGGATAATGAGGATTACAAGTTCAATTTACTCACGTTTAAGATGAAAATAACTCATCAAGAATATTATGCGATTGCTGCCACCACTCAACGCTTTGCATATCTTTGAGGTTGTAGCTCGACATCTGAGTTTTCAGAAAGCGGCTGAAGAACTGGATGTCACGCCAACCGCAGTCAGCCATCAAATTAAAGTGATCGAAGATCACTTTGGGGTATCCTTGTTTCGTCGCCGCCCCCGTCCTCTGGTGCTGACAGAAGCGGGACAACTCTTGTATCCGGCGGTGAGCAAAAGCTTGGATGCGATTGCAGCAGCGAGCGCCCGGTTAACGCAAGTTTCAGAATTTACCACGTTAACTGTGAGCGTGACGACGGTATTTGCAGCCAAGTGGTTGGTTCCTCGCTTATCTGAGTTTCAACGAACTCATCCTAAAATTGATTTTCGTCTACAAACCTCAAATGATGTAGTAGATCTACATAGGCAAACGGTTGATTTAGCCATTCGATACGGCAAAGGCAACTATCCTGGTTTGACCGTTTGCCAGCTCGCCTCCGATGTATTTATGCCGGTGTGTAGTCCGCGTCTGTTGGATAGCCAGCATCCGATAAAAGCTCCAGAGGATCTAAGGCATCATCCTTTGTTGCATTTTGAATGGATTCACTTTGGAACAGATGCTCCTAATTGGCGGAATTGGTTTAAAGTCACGGGGCTAAACACCATTGACCTAAATCGTGGACTTAAATTTAACGAAGAAAGTTTGGCTATTCAAGCCGCAATCGCAGGTCAAGGTGTCGCTTTATGCAGCAGTATTCATGTCGCTGATGATGTGGCATTGGGTTTTTTAGTACAACCTCTTGATGTGTCGCTAGACGGTTTTAACTACTCGGTAGTGTATTTAGAGAATCACCCTAAAGAAAAACTAATTCTAAAGTTTTTAGATTGGTTAGTCGAAGTGGCTGGTAGTTTCTCCCAACATAGACCTTTGAAATAGAGTGGAGCTTTATCCCTCTTCTGTCACTCTCCGGGAAGGCAATCTCCAGAAGCCTTATCAGTCAATCTCTTGCAAGCTATCCTATTAGAAAAACTTGGTGGCTGTATTTGTTGTTAGAAAAAAATCAGGCGATCAGCTTTGCTGGTGCCGTAGGCAATCGCTTCATATACAAAGGCTCTCTTCGTTCAGAAATGGCAAATGTTTTCGGAGAGTGACAGAAGAGGGATAGAGTTAGAAGCGCGTTCTTGGTCAGAAACAATGGTTGGTTCTTTTGGCTTTCAAGGGAGGAAGTCATCACACGTTATGACCTTCCCACGGCAAAGAGCCTCTGCACCTCAATCCGCTCCACGTGGATTATCGATTACGAATAACCACGTTCCATCTGGCTGGCGACGGACTACCTCGGCATTTTTTCCCGTTAAGGTGACTGGATTGCCATCGGTTCCTTTGGTAGTAGCACTCCATGTTCCGCGCGTTATGGCAAGATTTCCGTCTGAGCTTTGGAATGCCTCGATCTCTGTCGTGAAGCTGACCTCGTCAAATGCAATCCATGCTTTGAGAGCCTCACGAATAGCCGCTTGACCCGTGACAGATTCCCCAGAGTCGAGTATAAACGTGGCGTTTGGCTCGTAGAGGGCAACGACGGTTTCTAAATCCTTTCGTTGCAGTGCCTCCATCAGTAAAATGTCGCATTCTTCTGGTTTGCGTGCTGGCATATTCTTTGTCCTTTGACTTGGTAGATGTGAACTTAACAACTTATCTGAGTTAAATACACTATGTCAGACGAACAGACAGAGAGTATGCTAAGAGCTTGCGGCGTTTTTACAAGATATTGCTATCGCCGCAAAAAGGCTTTGGGAGTGATGCCCACAAGACGCTTGAAGTGATAATTCAAATGTCCCTGACTAGAAAATCCAACGATTTGAGCAATATCTGCGATCGCTAAATTTGTTTTAAGTAAGTCTTTGGTACGGTCAACTCGACATTTAATTTGATATTGATGAGGGGGTAAGCCTGTAGATTGCTTGAACAAACGGGCGAAGTGATAGGGACTGAGTTTAACAATCTCGGCGAGTTCAGCTAAACTTACATTCTGGTCTAAGTTCTCTTGAATGTAGTCAATGATTTGTTTAAGTGGCTGCTGTGATAAGCTGCCTTGAGGTAAAACTGCTGGCTTTCGCGTTGAGTATTGAAATAAAAGATGCGTAGCTAAAGCATGCGTCATGGAGTCTGCATAGAGACGACTATTTAAATTGTC
>JBFLZA010000570.1:0-5945 GCA_040756535.1 Cyanobacteriota bacterium | reverse complement strand
GGGAATTACTGGAACGGAGGAACCAAACTTGGGGCTAATCTCAGGCATTGTCTCTCCTCAATAGAGGAGAACGTCAAGAGAGGGGCATCTCTCAGCTCTAGCCCGTCAGCTAACTTCGTCGGCATTGAGAGGAGACTGAAGAGTCAGCATTTTTGAGAAATGTGTTTGAACTCATCAGTGTCCTTGGCTGGTATCCGTTCGCTGCACTGTACCTGCCCTCGACTCTGAGCAGAGGATAAAATTAATCGGGCTTTTGGCGTCTGGGCAGGAAAAGTAGCAGTGAGACTGAAAACTTACCGTGTTCCTGACTCAAGAGAACAATGAGCTTTCAACGAATTCTAGTCGTACTTGAGTACTCATCTTTAGCAGATGAGGTATTTGAGGAAGCCTTAAACCTCGCTGTCAGAGATGGAAGCTGCCTGCTCTTGGCTCGCTGCCTTACTTTGCCAATTAGGGAAGATTCGGACTTCCCGATGAATGCTGAGGTTGATGGGCAAGAGCAAACGACGTTACAAAAAATCCAGCAAGAACATTTACAAAATGTTTGGCAAGCTCAACAGGGGTTAGAAACTTACTATCGGAAGTCCGCAGCTCAGGGAATTAAGGTGCAATTCTCCTGTGAGGTGGGTGATGCTAGAGCGTGGATTTGTGAATTAGCGCGGAGTTGGAATGCCGATCTGATTGCGATCGGGTATAACAATGAGGATAACTGGGGAGAGCATCGGTTTGGAAGTGTCAGTCATCATGTGATGCGCCATGCTCCTTGTAAAGTCATGGTTGTTCAACCGGGCAACTGTCAAGACTTAGAACTTCAATACGCCTGATAGTTTTGTTTAAGGTTTAGCCATGAAACTCAGTAACAAAGACATCCAACTGATTCATTTTTTGCAGGAGAAGCTTACCCTCTCCAAATCTGTCATCGCCGTAGCTTTACGCAGGCGTCAACGGGAATCAGAACCCTTGCCAATTATCCTGTGGCAGTACGGCTTGGTTTCTTTAGAGCAGCTTGATCGAATTTTTGAATGGCAGGAAAAGGTTCAGATGAGTTCATTACCTAAAGCTTAGGGAGTATCTACCGATTAGTTTCTAGTAGGGTTTGAGGAATAAAACAGTTCTGCTTTTCAACAAGGAAACTATTTGTAAATTCTCAACAGTGATAAGCTGCATCAGTTTGCCTAAAGCAATATCCAAAATTATGGGGGCTAAAGCGAATAGCAATGCATAATTATGACTTGAATTCACCTGAGATCAGGTGTACTCCCAATATGCTTTATCTTCTCAGAACTTATGCGATCGCACAATTAGACTCTTCTGAGAAGAAGACAACTTCACTCCCTCCAAACTTCAGAGCCAAGGAACTGGCACGATGGATGATGCGTAAGTCTTAATTTATACCCAAAACGGATTAGCCGCAGAGGTGTCAAGCGGGATGAAGTGCTAGAATGGTGTGCTTTGTCACGAATTCTGCCACCTCGGCGAAGCCTGTTTTCGGAGGTAACAAAATTGACATGGCTAGTTTAAGCAAGTTTGGAGCTGTTACTTTAACAGCTTTGAGTGTATTGACTGGAACCCTTGTTTCCTTGTCGAAACCTGCTGTTGCTGGTGAAGTCGTTTTAGATGATCGTTGTCGTCCCAATCAAAAATTACAATCCGACGGAGCTTTTGTCAATTATCAATCGGCGTTTACAGCGAATCGCCAAAGTTATTGGTTCTCAGCAGCTCGCTATCTAGATGGTGCAGTACTTCTTTGTATCTCTAAACCCAATTTTCGAGAAGCCAAACCTTTGAGCGTAAGCCAACTCCAAAATCAATTCATTCACAAAATCGTCAAGGCTCCTAACAGTAATGCTGTGTTTCTGGTTACGGTAGCAGAAGGAAATGGAGGCCCTGTACCTTTGACAGATTATCGATTGAATTTGAGTAATCCTAACAAACCTGTATTAACTCGACTGCGGCAGAGATAAAGAAAAGTAACTTGCGATCGCTTTTCAGTACCGAGCTAGAAAGAAAAGCGATCGCTTCTGCCAAAATACGAAGTCGAAGGCTATAGGTCATGTGAACCTAGCAGATTGAAGAACTCCCGATTTTATAAATTGGGGAGTTCTCAGAGGTGAATTTAGCTGGTACCGAGCTGAGTTCTTTTGTCAAACGCAAAGATTCAATTGAACAAAACAACCTTTGCCCCTCGTGAAGAGAGCCAAATTTCTTTCATCGCCTTGCCTACAAAGACGAGCAATGCTTGGATCGGTATTATTCCTTTTCAGATTCCTCATGGAGATGAGAATGTTAACGACCAGCATGATTTAAGTTATCAATACCTTCATGGAGGCACCTCTGGCGAACTAGTCTTCACAGCTCCAACCCAAACAGGTTCCTATGACTTCCGTATGCACGACGACGGCAAAGAGATAACCTCTACCAAGGCATCACAGAAGTTGAGAGCCACCGTCTTTTAAGCGGTGGATGAAAACGATATAAGGATTTATCCTCTCGTTTCTCCATACTTCTATGAAGCGTGGTAGGATTTCATAGGAGATGACTAACGTGTTAAATCTGACATACGAGTTTAAAGCAATCCCAACGAGTGAGCAGGTTCAACTTATCGAACACACTTTAACGGTGTGCCGAAAAGTCTGGAACTTTGCTCTGCGTGAACGAAAGGATTGGTCGAACTCTCGCAAGTGTCAGATTAATGCTTGCTCTATCTCCGGGGAGTACATTATTCCAGCCGACGCTCCTTATCCTAACTATGCTCAACAGTGCAAATCGTTGACTAAGGCTAAGGCTGAATTTCCAGAACTGGCAACCGTCAATGCACAAGCGTTGCAGCAGGTGCTAAAGAGACTGGAAGCGGCTTTTGTTGACATGAAGCGTAAGGGTATGGGCTTCCCTCGGTTTAAGAACCGATACCGAATGCGGTCATTTGTTTACCCGCAGCTAGGGAAAGGTCAGCTTTTAAGAGGGAACCAAATCAAGTTACCCCAATTAGGATGGCTAGAGTACGTCAAGTCACGAGAGATTCCAGACTCTTTTGTAGTTAAGCAAGCCCGAATTGTCCGTAAGGCATCTGGCTATTTTGTGATGATGGCTTTGGAATGTGATGTGTCGTCCGGAGATGTTATGCCGCACGGTCATCCAGTTGGGATTGACTTGGGACTAGATAAGTTTGTCGCAACTTCTGTTGGAGATGTGGTTGATAGACCTCGATTCTTCAAGGTACTGCAACGGAAGCTGAAATTGCTCCAACGCAGACTGAAGAATAAGTCATATGGGTCAAATAATCGTCACAAGCTCAATCGGAAGATTGCACGTTTGCATCAGCGCATTAGCGATACTCGGAAAGACTGGCACTTTAAACTTGCTCACAGCTTGTGCGACGGTGCTGGGATGATATTCGTTGAGGATATTGACTTCCGAGTATGGGCAAAGGGGATGTTTTCCAAGCACATCCTAGATGCTGGATTCGGACAGTTCATCAATATTCTGCAATGGGTCTGCTGGAAGCGTGGGGTATATTTTGCCAAGGTTGACAAAGATTACACCTCGCAAGTTTGTCCTCAATGCGATACCCATACCGGAAAAAAAGAACTCAGTGTCAGAATCCATTCTTGCCCTGAATGTGGCTATACCGTACACAGAGATGTAGCAGCAGCTCAAATTGTCCGTAATCGTGGAGTGTCTGGGGTGGGACGCATCCTGGACGTAAAAGAAAATGCTTGTGGAGACGGTCTGACGGGGACTGGCAGCAGTCTAGTTAAGAGTCCGAGAAGCAAGAAGAAAGGTGGAGAGGCGAGGTTTAAACCCGCCTCGTAACATCTTTTAAGAATCCCCTTGTCTTCAGACAGGGGAGTCGTCAATTCCTTTACAGTGCGGTAGATTTGCCAACGCGAAAATAAACCTCGACCAATTTCTCTCCTCACCCCTGCTAACTTCTCACCCAATCGCGGAACGAGCGAATCATGCTCCCCGTTTACGGAATTACCTCTCCTCCCGATGTATCCTTCATAAATAAGAGGTATGTCAGCTTAGAAAGGGAGTTGCATCGGTGAGCCAATCCATCGCGAAATTGGTCGATAACCTGCCAACTAACAGCATGACAGTTTATATGCTGCGATCGCTCGACTTCATCGTTCCCGGTGAATGGCAGAACTTGGTAGGGTTCGACAACACCATTCGTGCGGTTACGGGAGTTACCGACAGATACTTAATCGAGGAAATTGGCGATCGCGCGATCGCTCTGTACAATGACCCCAAAGAAGTCTATCAGCAAACGTTGTGGCTTTACCAAACGGTTGATCGCGCCGATAGTGCTATTGGTGCTGCCGCACTCGCGAACAAAATTGGCGAGAAAATCAGCTTTTTAGGTTTTTTAAACAAGCTTACCCCCAAAGCCGACACCGTACAAACTATTGATTTTTGCCTGAAACTGACAGTTGAGGTGATTGCATTTTCCCGACTGCACGGCATTCCCACCAGCATTGAGGCGTTTAGAACGTCTTTGGGTAACTATCATAATGAGTCTGTGATGCGGATGGCTGCCTTAGTTGCCGTCGATGGGTTGATTCCCCTTGGCCCCGACTTCATCCTCAAAACCCAATCCATCCTGACTCAGTTGCAACCCTCACAATTAGAAACCAATCCCACCTTCCAGAACCTCAGCAGCACCATTCCTGGCAGCAATACTACGGGAAAATTGGGCTTCATCGGTCAAAGCTTTGGCTCAGTTCAAGGCTGGATGAATAATTTTGTTGCCTCTCGTGCCTTGACACCAAACAAAGTAATGAGCCACTTGCAACAGTTTATGAATGTTGCGGATAGCAAGTTGGATTATGTCGCAGCTTTCCTCGACGTATCCACCAACTACTACGAACACACCGGCACCCAAACTGTTGCCCGAAACCTGATTTTACGCGCAGCCGAACAAGTCAAAGTCACAGGGAAAGACAAAAAGAAAAAGGATAAGGATAAGGATAAGGATAAAAAGAAAAAAAAGAAAGACTAGTGCAAGGAGGCAGAAGGCAGAAGGCAGGAGGCAGGAGGCAGGAGGCAGGAGGCTCCAAGGGATATTGCTTGTACAGTAAGCTTTTTAACCTTTTTGAACGGGTCGCTTATTTCCGCCAGCCTGGTCTAGAGTGTTATAGTAGCCGCCTAGAAACTGTCCTTGATTTAACGATATCGCTGGTGTTTAGCCTATTTCTTGTGGGATGGGCATCTTGCCCGTCTGGGACTATTCAAATTAGATGCACACCAGCGCTTAGGTGACGAGGAGAATCTTTCTTGGTTATCATCGCGTCAGCAAGTTATATGACTGGTACGAGCATTCATTTAACCAAACAAAGGACGTTGAAGAATGATACCCAAAGCGATAATTTACCCAATTATTGATAATGGCTCGACTCACCCTCTGGATTGGGCCGGAGCCTTTTCGGTGGAGATTCAGCGAGGGGAGCTTCATACTGTTCAATGTTACCGCTACCAAGCCCTGGGTACGGCAAAGAAGGGGCAACATAGAATTTTTGACCTGCTGCAAGGACGAGGATGGGAAGTAGAAATTGTTTCTGAGAGACAAAACCAAAGCGTTTGACAATTCCCAATTCCCTAAAAATAAGGTGGGCAATGCCCACCCTATTCCAGAACGAACGGAACGAATTGGCAGACACACCCTGATGTGAAGCTCGTGCTCTACGGTAACTCCACAGAAGTGGGTTTGGCAATGTGAGGCAAACCCCAACCTAGCTTTTCTCGTAAAACTCGGAAAAACTCTGGGGATTGCAAGCGGATGAAACGAGCACAATAAGGCGATCGCTCAGTTTTTACGCGATCGTCTGGTAAGACATAACACCCTGCATTGCCATCAACTACCAAGATTAGTTGATTGGGAGCCGCCGGAAAAATCGTCACCGGCTCACTATCGGCAAAAACCAGCGCCCTAGACGCTAAGGAAT
>JBFLZA010000569.1:0-5968 GCA_040756535.1 Cyanobacteriota bacterium | reverse complement strand
AACCCTGTTGGAGCGGACTGCCTATTGGGAAGTGTCGCCGCATAACAATCCCGTTGCATAACGACTGTATAAAGTCGAACGGGGTCGTTAGACCGCTATGTATGCGATATAAGCTACAGATTGTAATCAAATAAAAGCTAATCATTGGAAGTCCTAATTGGAACTTCTAAAGATTGCAGGTGCCTAGATTGAGTTGCCTCAACCTCCGGTAAATCGTCTGCACAGGCAGTGCTTATCTCACCGAAAATGCCTCACTAAACCGACGAGTTACAGGCTCAACCAAGAAAGTAAGAATTGATTTTCTTCGAGTTACAATTTCTCCCGTAGCTGCCATACCGGGTGTAAAGGTTACATTTTGACCTCGAACTTTCATCGAATGCTGATAGAGTTTCACTCGAGTCGGAAATACTAAGCCCAAGTCCTTGTCTACAATCGCATTAGGGCTTACCTGGACCACCTCCCCATCAATGGTGCCAAATTCCTGAAAAGGAAATGTCGCCATCTTCACCTTGACTTTCATTCCTTCTCGAATAAACCCGATATCCCGGTTGAGAACTTTGACTTCTAAAAGCAATTGCTCACCGTCTGGAAGAATAGACAGCAATTCTTCACCAGCTTGTACTGGCCCCTTCGTTGCCTTGACGCTGTAGACTGTACCTGAAACTGGAGCTTCAATCGTTTCCCGTTCTTGCTGCTGTTTCGCTTGCTCTAGCTGTCCTTCAACGGTTGTTTGTTCTTCACGACGCTGTTTGAGTTGAGTGAGAATTTCACTTCTGCGCTCAGACTCCAATCGTTCAGCATCATTTTTTGCCTTCTGATAAGCTGCTTGAGCTTGACGAATTTCTTGCTGTTGGGCGGCGATATCCTTTTCTAAGGAGATAACTCTGTCTTGAGCCTCAGTGACTTTGTCTCTAGCGGTTGTGATTTCTGATTCAACTCTAGTCACGTCTGATTGCGCCCTAACAAATCTGTCTTGAGCATCCAAGTAATCCAGTCGAGGGACAGCGCCAGTTGTTAACAGGCTTTGGAAAGATGCTACCCTTTTTTCTGCGTTGGCAAGGGTAGCTTGAGCTTTCGGGAGAAGGCTTTGGGCGTTTTCGCGGTTGGTTTGAGCGTTAACTAGGTTAGTTTTGGCATTAATCAGGTTCTCTTGCAACCGAGTCAGACGAACCTTTGCCCCATCAATTGCAGCCTGTTGGCGATTAGCTTCTGCTAGAGCACCTGCCTTAGCGGATTCAAAATCCTTCAAACGAGCGGATAAAAGCTGATCTTGCAGTAGCGTTCCGGCTTGGGTTTCTCCCTGGCGTTCTGCTTCTAGACGCTTCAAGTCTTCTTGAATCAGGTTGGCAGATTTGGCGAGGCGGTCAACTTCGGTTTGGGGCAAACTAGAGTCGCGTTTGACCAGTACCTCACCTTTGCGGATGCGATCGCCTTCTTTAACCCTGACCTCCCGAATCATACCATCCCCTAGCGATCGCACAGGTCGCACCTGCATGGAGGCAATGATTTCTCCTTGAGCAACAGCCACTTCATCAACTTTGCTCAAATGTGCCCATGCGATCGATCCAAATACCAATACACTAATACTGCCTGCTAACAGCCGGGTATAAAGCGGCGGTAACTCTTGTACCGCCTTACCGAGTTCGTAAGAAAGCTGATCTTCTGGATGAGTAAATCGCTCTCTAGTCTGTCGAGCTTGAGCCGGGGAAGAAATTAAGGGAAGTTGCATAGATGTTGAAGAAACCTTCTGGGTGATGAGAAGGACTACGCTCAGAACTTGTACAACTCAACGAGCTGCACTTACTACTTTAATCAATGTCAGCAATCAGCAATGTCAACTCTATAAATTTTTGTAAAAAATATAGATTATTTATAGTGACATTGAAATCTGTATTAACCCAAAATCCTTCCTTTAAAATGAATTAAAAAACGAGAAAAATTATTTTGTTTTTATTCTCTATTTTAGCAATTAAAAATATTTGTTAACACTATAAATTTAATCCTAAAAAACTTTAGTTTATAGTGTGCCACTCATCTAATTTTTACCTATAACTTCATAAAATCAATCTTGATATTTTTGAATAACCTCTAAATTTAAGTGGAATTATAAGCTGCATCATTGAATCCAAGATAGAGAAGAACAAAGTAAACTGTATTAATGCAATTCGTGTTGTTTTGTGGTATGAATGAAGACTATGATTTTTGTTACCTGTGCTATGGCGCGTCTATCATTTCCTTGCCTCTTTCTTTTGGCATAACCCCGAGCCTCTGAAGCTCGAAAAAAAGCTGATAGAAGTGACCTTATCCCTGAAGGCAAGAACAATCTGTTAGAAAAAAATGAAGACAAAGTTCGAGCTTGACCCCCCACACCAGCTACCACAATTAGAATAAAAATAGAGACTGTTAAGAAGTGTAAGGTTGGTTCATGGCTGATCAGTTAATTCGCGCCACAGCAGCAGAGGGTGGCATTAGAGCCGTTGGGGTCATCACCACACGCCTCACAGAAGAAGCCCGACAACGTCACAAACTCTCCTATGTGGCAACAGCTGCACTAGGACGCACCATGTCGGCCGGCTTATTGCTCGCTTCAAATATGAAGCGAGAGGGGTCGAGGGTGAATATTCGTGTCAAAGGGAATGGCCCTTTGGAAGGGATTCTGGTTGATGCTGGATTAGACGGTACTGTACGAGGTTATGTCGATAACCCAGATATAGAACTGCCACCGAACAACCGAGGCAAACTCGATGTCGGCGGTGCAGTGGGTAGTGAGGGTTACCTTTATGTGGTTCGAGACGTTGGCTATGGCTACCCGTATTCCAGTACGGTTGAACTCGTATCCGGCGAAATTGGTGACGACATTACTCATTACTTGACAACTTCCGAGCAAACGCCGTCAGCTTTATTGGTGGGTGTATTTGTTGGGGCAGGCGGGGTAACGGCTTCTGGGGGGATATTAATTCAAGTTCTTCCTAAAGCTGCAAGAGACGAAGCCTTAGTGGAAACTCTAGAATCTCGCATTGCCAAACTGACAGGATTTACCCCCCTATTACAGGCAGGCAAGACGTTGCCAGAGATTTTTGAACAACTGCTGGGCGATATGGGTTTGGTAATTCTTCCAGAAGTCCAGATGGTACGCTTTCACTGTGGTTGCTCTTTCGAGCGAGTGTTAGGGGCGTTGAAGATGCTAGGCGAGGCAGAGCTTCAGGATATGATTGAAAAAGAAAAAGGAGCTGAAGCAACTTGCCATTTCTGCGGGGAAGTTTACCAGGCTAGTTCTCAGGAGCTAGCTCAGTTGATCGAAGATTTGCGTGCTGAGTCGGTCTGACCAACTAGTCATTAGTCATTAGTTATTAGTTTTTGGGTTAAAGCCGAACTGCGTTTCGCTAGGCTCACGCGTCGCTACCGCTAATCCCCTTGCCAGAAAAACTAGCGGACTGGGAACTATTTCAAGCTCACCCCAGACTAGCTACAGTTATCTCCTGACGGAGAACTAATTACTAAGAAGGATGAAAGTTATAGGGGTAAAAGTAAGGAAAGTAGCCCATACTAGTACAAGCCTCGAATAGCAGTGATAGAAACTTGCAATTTGAGAGCCTGATGATTACTCTTGGGAACGGGCTTCTTTCCCGACGCTCTAGCTCCTCCTCCCCCAAGTCGGTAGCTTTTTCTATCGGGGAGGGGTAGGATGGCAACTACTGAGGGTGTGATGGAACACGCTGGATTAGGCATAGCGCGTGGTGGTGTGAGTTATGACCAGAGATCGAGAAATTCCCGACAGTTGGCCCGGCTCGAATTCATCGAAGCCAGGTCAGCTTCCTGGGTGGAAACATAAGAAACAATCTTCGGCGGCAAAGCGTCCTTTGACCGCTCCTGATTCAGGAGCCTTATCAGGACAGGCCTATTCGCCCAGGGATGGAGGGTATCCTGCTCATCGAGAGTTGCCTGCACCCGGAGGGCATTCACCTCCACCGACAAAACCCTCACGGGAGCGAAAGCGAGGCTTGCCAAAAGTTTGGCAATTCTCGGCTATTTTAATTGTGCTGCTTACGGGTAGTGTGGGATTTACAGCCGTAGCACTGTTGCTGAAGTTGCCAGCGGTTCCGAACTGTCCTGCGACATTTTGGCCGCTGGCTTCGGCGTCAATGCGTCTTTACTGTGCTCAGTTGGCGGCAAACAAGCAGACATCAGAGGACTTATTACAAGCGATCGCTTTAGTAGAGGCGTTACCCGACGATCATGCATTGCGCCCGGAAATCAACCGAAATATCGAGCAGTGGTCTCTCGATATCTTAAAAATCGGGGAGCAAAAGTTCCAAGCGGGCAAGTTGAAGGAAGCGATCGAGATTGCTAGACAAATTCCTAAAAAAGTCTCAGCTTACAATCTGGTTGACAAGCAAGTTGAACGCTGGGAGTCGAACTGGAAGAAGGCAGAGTCCATTTATAACCAAGTCGAGCAACTACTACGGCAGTCAAATTGGACTCAGGCATTTAGAGAAGCGGTAAAGCTCAGCTACGTGGATAACCAGTACTGGGCAACCACGAAGTACAATGAACTCTCCAAAAAGGTTCAGCTGGCACGGGAAGACAGTGCCAAGCTTGATAAAGCCTATGAGCTGAAGCGCACGGGACGAATAGACGATATTTTGGCAGCCATCAAAGAGGCTGAAAAAATCACTCCTCAAAGTTATGCCTATAAAGAGGCTCAGGATTTAATTGCTGAATGTGGGAAGAAGCTGCTAGATGTAGCAGAAAATCGGCTAGAAAAAGGCAACTGGCAAGGGGTTCTAGAAGTTGCTAATAAAATTCCCCCTAGCGTTAAATTAGAAGCGGAGAAAGCGGATTTGATTGACTTGGCGCAAGCCGCTTCGACTGCTGCATCAGGAACCAGTACGGATTTGGAACGAGCGATCGCTTCTGCCCAAAATCTCAGACCCGACCGTCCTCTGTATGAAAAAGCACAGCAATTCATCGATCGCTGGAAGCGAGAAATTGAAGATGTAGCTAGGCTGGAGCGGGCACGAATGTATGCGGAGTCCGGTTTGGTGCCAGATTTGAGAACAGCGATCGCAGAAGCCCAACAAATTCCCAATGGCAATCCTCGCTATCAGGAAGCACGGCGCGAAATCAGTCGCTGGACGACTCAAGTTGAGACGGTAGAAGACCAGCCCTATCTCGATCGTGCGGAGCAAATTGCTAATTTTGGCGGTATAGCCTCCTTGCGAGAAGCGGTTCAAGAAGCCAGTCGCATTACTCCTGGTAGATCACTGTACAAGAAAGCACAAGTCAAAGTTGCCGAGTGGACGAACACCATCCAGCGTCAGGAAGATCAGCCTTTCCTCGATCAGGCCCGTGCTCTCGCCAGTGGGGGTAATATAGCTGCCGCGATCGCATCTGCTGAACAAATCAGAGCAGGACGAGCACTCTACAAAGAGGCGCAAAATGAAATCCAAGGCTGGAAGAGGGAAGTTGAGGGACAGCAGCTTTTACAGCAAGCCTACCAAACATCCAATTCTGGAACGGCCGAAGCGCTCAGAGAAGCGATTCGAGTGGCGAGGCAAGTTCCTAGCTCGGCCAGTGTTAAATCAGAAGCAAGAGATGCGATCAATCGCTGGAGCTATCAACTCCTATCGATGGCCAATGATCGGTCAGTGTACAGCCTAAGGGAAGCGCTCGCGATCGCGCAAATGATTCCCTCAGGTACTGATGCTTATCAATCCGCTCAAACTCAAATTCAGTCGTGGCAACGGAGTTTAGAGCCACCGCCACCACTCCCTTCTTCTAGCCCGGTATCGAATGGTACAGATGCCGGATTCTACTAATATCATTTGTTTATAGGTTCTAGGGTGGGCAATGCCCACCTTTTTTTTGACCTGTTGTTCACAATCGGAAATCCTACCTGATAAGCTGTCGTGCTTACAAATTACATATCCTGAGGAGGGAGACAAGGGGAAAAGTTAGATCAGTGCAA
>JBFLZA010000568.1:0-5969 GCA_040756535.1 Cyanobacteriota bacterium | reverse complement strand
AGCTAGCAATGACAAAACCATCAAACTTTGGAGCCTTGAGGGTAATCTAATTCGTACCTTCCCGGAGGATACTGATGTGGTCAACAGCGCAGTGTTCAGCCCCGACGGCAAGACAATTGCTTCGGTTAGCGATGACAAAACCATCAAACTCTGGAGTCTTGAGGGTAAGTTACTCCGAACCCTGCAAGGCCACATGGATAAGGTCACAAGCTTAGCGTTCAGCCCCGACGGCAAGACAATTGCCTCGGCTAGTTTTGACCAAACCATCAAACTCTGGAGCGTTGAGGGGAAGCTACTCCAAACCCTCCAGGGGCATACCGCTATGCTTTGGGACGTAGTGTTCAGCCCTGACGGCAAAACAATTGCTTCAGCTAGTTATGATCAAACCATCAAACTCTGGAGTGTTGAGGGGAAGATATTGCCAACTCTCAAGGGACATACTGATGGGGTCTGGGACGTAGCGTTCAGCCCCAACGGCAAGACGATTGCTTCGGCTAGTTATGACCAAACCATTAAATTCTGGAGTGTTGAAGGGAAGCTACTCCAAACCCTTCAGGGGCACAAAGATGATGTCTCAAGCTTAGCGTTCAGCCCCGACGGCAAGATGATTGCTTCGGCTAGTTATGACCAAACCATCAAACTCTGGAGTGTTGAGGGGAAGCTACTCCGAACCCTCCAAGGGCACAGGGATCAGGTCATAAGCTTAGCGTTCAGCCCCAACGGTAAGACAATTGCTTCGGCTAGTTATGACCAAACCATCAAACTCTGGAGTGTTGAAGGGAAGCTGCTCCAAACTATTAAGGAGCCTACTGCTTCTGTCAAAAGTGTAGTGTTCAGTCCTAACGGCAAGATGATTGCCTCAAGTAGTAAGGACAAAACCGTCAAACTTTGGAGCATTGAGGGGAAGTTACTCCACACCCTCAACGGGCATATGGGTGGAGTCTGGGGTGTAGTGTTCAGCCCCGACGGCAAGACGATCGCCTCTGCTAGTTGGGACAAAACCGTCAAACTTTGGAGCATTGAGGGGAAGTTACTTCACACCCTCAAGGGGCATACCGCTGTGGTCATCAGTGTAATGTTCAGCCCCGATGGCAAGACGATTGCCTCTGCTAGTAATGACAAAACCGTCAAAGTTTGGAGCATTGAAGGCAAAGAACTCCGAAGCCTCAAGGGACATACTGCTGGGGTCAATAGTATAGTTTTCAGCTCCGACGGCAAGGCGATCGCTTCTGCTAGTGATGACAAAACTATAATTCTGTGGAATTTACAAGAGCTACAGCTAGATAAGCTAATGATCAGTGGTTGTAATTGGGTGCGGGATTATCTGAAAAACAACCCTGATGTGGAAGAGGGCGATAAGTATTTGTGTGATGGCGTTGGCGAGAAGTGATGTCAGGCAAAACGCACACTGTCAAAAGATAAGGTTCGGTTTTGTAGCGATGAAAGCGATCGCACTCTCTGCGACGGTATCCTAACTCAAACGTCATCCAACTGCGTGACTCGATTGAGTGAAGTCAGAAAATGCGATCGCTATTATCCTGATTTACGAATTGCTGCTCTCAAGGCAATAATTTTGATAGTTGCGATCGCTAATCAGATTAACCCTGCGATCGCTTTCATCTTTGCTATCCTAAAAGCCAAACCCTCATTGTTCCTTCTTACACCAGATTTCCCCTAATCTCTAATCCAATGAGTCCATCTCCCCCATCTGAAACACTGATATTGTCCTATGTTTTTGCCGGTACGCTGGCACTTACAATTGCTGTTTACCTACTCAGGGGCTTTGGTGTCCCTGGTTTCACCGCTCTCCCTGGCCTTGTTCTTTGGGTCTTGATATTACTCTCCATCGCAACAGGATTGATGTACGGTGTACAGAAAACACGACGCTATTAACAATTCGTAATTCGTAATTCGTAATTAACTTGCATAGATAGGACGGGCAATACGTCCCATCCCACAAGGGTTTTAACAGCTTATTGCTTGACCCGCTAACCATCCGGTTGTCCAGGCACTCTGAAAGTTAAATCCCCCCGTAATGCCATCAATATCGAGGATTTCTCCCGCAAAGTAAAGACCTGGAACTAAACGACTTTCCATCGTTTTAAAGTCCACTTCTTTTAAACTAATACCCCCGCAAGTCACAAACTCTTCTTTAAAAACTCCTTTCCCTTTAATTAAATACTGCCCCTGATTTAATTCTTGAATAAGCTGATTTAGGGCTTTTTTGGAGACTTCCGCCCAGCGTTCCTCAGCACTAATACCCACACTGATCACTAAACTCATCCATAGGCGCTTGGGAAGGGGGACAGGACAACTGGTGGTAATTTGGCGTCGAGGCAACTGAGACTTAACCGCAAATAGCATTTGGCGCAGATTGTCCTGATTGTACTGAGGAAGCCAATTGACGAGTAGGGGAGTTTGGTAGCGCTGCTGATGCAGGAATCTGGCCCCCCAGGCAGAAAGCTTGAGCACCGCAGGGCCACTCAATCCCCAGTGAGTGATGAGTACAGGGCCGGTTTGCTCTTTCAGGGTTTTATCCGCTTCCGGTAACCGCAGGGAAGCCTGATTCACGCTTACCCCCGCTAAATCTTGCAAACGAGAGTCAGCAATGTTGAAGGTAAATAGAGAAGGGACAGGAGGTTCGATGGTGTGGCCGAATGCTTTGGCTATGGCATAGCCTTGGGGATTGCTGCCAGTGGCGAGGAGGATGCGATCGCATTTTAAAATCTCCCCATTTCTCAACTCTATCTCAAACCCTTGCTCTACACTCCCCCCCTCTTGAGATCCCCCTCCTGTCCCCCATCAAAACGGGGAAGCCAGATGTTGCTTGCGCGTTATGTTGTCCGGGGGTTGGGAGGGGTGAGAGTCTTGAGGTTGGGAAGAATATCGGCGCACCGACTTCACTACAGTCCCCGTCCGCAGCTTAACTCCAGCATCCTCGGCTGCTTCCATCAAACAATTGACAATGGTTTCCGAATCATCCGTAACCGGAAACATCCGCCCATCGGACTCTGTTTTCAAGCGGACGCCGTGCGCCTCAAACCAAGCAACAGTATCCTTCGCTTGAAAGCGAGTAAACGCCCCCCGCAGTGCTTTGCTCCCTCTGGGGTAATTTTGCACCAAAAGTGCTGGTTCAAAGCAGGCATGAGTAACATTGCAGCGTCCACCACCAGAGATAAGTACCTTAGATAGTGGGTGACGGCCTGCTTCGAGTAAGGTGACTTGGGTGTGGGGATGGGCAGATGCACAGGTAACAGCCGCAAAAAAACCGGCTGCCCCCCCTCCTATGACTACGATTCGTATAGGTTGCAAAATAAAGAAAGTACCGAAAATAAGAACTAACTCTTTCTATGTTATCGATAGAAATTTTGACCAAGTCGATTTTAGATTTACGATGCAAGGATTTTGGATTGAAAGAGCAAACCCTTAGATTCATCCATGAGGACAATCTAAAATCTAAAATCTAAAATCCAAAATTGAGTGACTGCGGACTCTGTACTTTTTCTCAAAAGCTATAGCGTCAATGTGCAACTTTTCTGCTATGAGAATGTCACTCCATTAATTCAAAGTCATCCTTTGTAGCACCACACAGTGGACACACCCAATCCTCAGGGATGTCTTCAAAAGCTGTTCCGGGTGCTATACCTGAATCTGGATCGCCTTCTTCTGGGTTATAGACGTAGCCGCAAACGGTGCAGATATATTGCATATATTCTCTCTCTCACCAATGTGAGGTAAATAGTATCAACCTCTGAAACATTGTCCCAGAGGCTAAATACTTTCTTTATTTAGTAAATTTTTTCTGTAACTAAATCGTTACTTTTTGCTTCGACCAGACCCCATTCTCGTCTTCTTCGTATTGCTGGTGAATGGTTTCCCAAGCCGCCTGTTCTGCCTTCATCGGGTCTTCAGCCTCATCGAACACACTATTGTAGCGCTCCATAAAAGTTCTTTGAGCCTCTGGGGAAAGATGCGATCGCACTTCGGGAGACAAGTCGTTGATATTATTACACTTACCAGGACAAGCGCGAGGCAGTGTCATGTCAGTGGTATGAACTTCTTCCCCACCCGCACTTTCCATCAACAACTGAAATTCCCCACTTTTATTCGCAGGGACTTCTGCCATCACGAGAAACTCACCAGCTTCTACACGAGTTTGGTAAATTGTTGCCTTATCTTCTGGCATTCCCCAGGCTACCAAGGCAGAGACGAGGCCCGCACCAGCACTTCCTGCTAACGCACCACTAGCCGCCCCTAACAATAAACCCCCAAGTGGCCCGGCTGCCACTACAGTCCCTATAAAGGGAATAAATAACACACCAACACCCGTCAGCAGACCCAAAAAGGAGCCAAACAAAGAACCAAAAATCGCCCCTGAGCGCAAACCTCCAAAAATAACATCCCGTTTCGTGATAAAGCCAGCAATTCGAGTTTGGGATTGAAAATTCTTGCCCATCACCGAAATGTGGTCTTGGGGAACACTACGTTCCATTAATCGCCTTACTACATTATCGACCTGCTCTTCTTCCTTAAATACACCAGAAACCGTGCGTTCAGCTCTATATTCATCAGCCATTTTCACCCTCCGTTAGCATAATTGCTAAGTTTTGTTGCTGATAGAAGCATACTGATGAAATACTCTTACTAAATCGCCCCAGAGATTGATTCGGAGCTATTCAAGAAGACTCAATAACCAGCTATCTTCCACAATAGAAATGTGTCCTCACTATTAACTCGATAACCTAGAAGGTTATGGAAATTGATTTATGTTGCAACTGTCCCGTTCTCCATTACAGCGCTATAAAGTTGCTGTAATTACTATTTTCCTCTCTCTGCTGCTCTTACCGTTGTGGGGAACGAAGACTCCATTTTTAGGCTTGTTGGGCGTTCTGAAGCCGCCTAAGAAATATTTGACAAATAAAGCAAAATATGCATAAGGTTGTAAGGGCACGGCATTGCCGTGCCCTTACTGTATTCTAAGCAAATGAGCTATAGAGACACATCAGATTTGATCTAAGAAGTGGTCAATCACCTCTGTTGCTTGATACTGGCACCGTTCGTTCTACGGAAAATAACGAGTAGTGTAAGCTTTTCCCTGTAAAACCATCGTTAGTATAGGAAAAATCTCAAGCCTGATGAAGTTTAGCGAAATTGTAGAAAAACTGAGCGATGCGGCCCAATCCAATAGTCTGAGTGTTAATCCAGAACTCGACCCCGACCTTTCGGGGATTGCACCCATTGAAGACGCCTCCACTAACATGATTAGTTATATTGAGGGAGGTAAGTTTGCCGCTATGTTGGGTAAAACCGTGGCGAGTGCTTTGGTTTTGCCATTGGATGAAGCGTTACAGGCACAAGCGACGGCACGGGAAATTGCTTGGATTGCGTCATCCGATCCACGATTGTTGTTTGCTCAAGCGATCGCACTTTTTTACAAACCCTTTCAACCTGCACCCGAAATTCATCCTACGGCTGTGATTCATCCTTCAGCAACAATTGGCAAGGAGGTTTACATTGGCCCTCATGTCGTGGTTCAACCGGGGGTGAAAATTGGGGATGGGGTTTGTATTCATCCCAATGTGGTGATTTATCCAGATGTGCAAATTGGCGATCGCACGGTGTTACACGCGAATTGTAGCATCCACGAACGGTCTCAAATTGGTGCTGATTGTGTGATTCATAGCGGTGCTGTCATTGGTGCCGAAGGGTTTGGTTTTGTCCCCACGGCCGAAGGCTGGTACAAAATGCAACAATCGGGTCGTACTGTGCTAGAAGATGGCGTTGAAGTGGGTTGCAATACTACTATAGACCGCCCAGCCGTTGGGGAAACGCGCATTGCTCGGAATACCAAGATTGATAATTTGGTGCAAATTGGCCACGGTTGCCAGGTTGGGGAAAATTGTGCCTTTGCGGCGCAAGTTGGGATGGCAGGTGGCGTTAAAATTTGTAATCGCGTGATTCTTGCGGGT
>JBFLZA010000567.1:0-5975 GCA_040756535.1 Cyanobacteriota bacterium | reverse complement strand
GCGAGTAATAAGGGGGTGGCTTTGGTGAGGGTGTTGCCAAAACCGTAGTAGTTGGCAAGGGATTCTTGAAATAAGACGGCGTAGGCAGCAATGGGGTTCTTTCCGGCGATGATGATTAGGATAGCACCGACAAGGAGGGCGGCTGCGATCGCAATGAGTGGCGATAGAATTGGCGGTAGAACGGGTGGGATTCGGTTAGTTTGCATAATTCGGTTCATTATCGAATGATTATCTGACAGGTTTCGCTGATTTTTTTCAGATAATGTCCATTTACTGCTGCTTCAACTACCGCTTAACTTTACTAATAAATTTACCATTAGTATTTTGACCATAAAAGAGGTATTGGGTCGTGTTCTAATATAGACAATCCTGGTAAATTTTCTTTAAAGAATGTGTTTCCGTTCAAAATATGTGTAAATTCGGGTTCGCGTATCGCCAGCATTTCCACACCAGCCAATTTTTGAACTACTGCTTTTTCCCTTAAATCCCGTATATCATCCCAAGGAGCAACATCTATAGCTATGCCGTTACAAGTAGCTTTCCAAAAGCTATACTGTCGCCTACGATATTCACTCCATCTTAATCCAGTAGGCTTTCGGTTATCAGCTTTGAAAATACTGCGTATTGTACCAACAGGACTTCTATACAACCAGTCGTATTTTAAATATACAGTAGGAGGCTCGGATGCTGGACTAGCATCAAAACCCAATATTACAACATACTTTGATAACTTAGAAAGAGTCTTCTGTAAGACTATCTCTGAAGGAGTTATTTTCTTGGCTGGAACTGGAGTTTTATTAAGTAAGGGTTGATAGAACTCAATGAAGTAGATTTCTGTCTTAGCAAGTAACTGTGGATCATTAGCGCAAACCATCCAAGCTAGCTTTATAGTATTTTTACGGTTAATTTTGTTTAATTGTTCAAAACGATGATGGTCTTTCCATCTTGCTAATAAGTTGATTGCCTTACCTACATAAAGCACTCGGTTTTCCGAATCAATCGCAAAGTAGACAGCAGGGAAGTCCGGTAAACTATCTAGCTGTGATAAAGGCACAGACGATAGCTTAGATAAATCAAATTCACTAAACATAATGATAAAATCTAGCTGGAATGCTTGGCTGAGTGATAAATCTCAAGGGACTTACTTATAGTTCCCAGAAAACAAGACAAAGTAACAGCCTTGATTTGAAAAGCACAAATGATCCGGAAAGCTGACTAGACAGAAGTTCTGCTAGTTTTGCCAGTCAATCAGCTAGGAAGGTTTGAGGAGATTTTCCCACCCGTCATTAAGTAACCCACCTGTTCTACAGTGGCAGTGGTAGCATCTAAGATATCAACGAACTGACCTTCGTACATTACAGCAATGCGATCGCTGATTGCCATCACTTCTTCTAATTCAGTAGAAATATAGAGAATCGCCGCACCTTGCGCCCGCTGGGCTAACAAGCACTGCTGCACATATTCCGTCGCCCCAACATCTAATCCTCGCGTTGGTTGCATGGCTACAATTAGCTCCGGTTCTCCAGAAAGTTCTCGTGCTAAAACGACTTTTTGTTGATTTCCTCCGGATAGCTGACTGACTCGAACGCCTCCATGTTCTGCCCGAATATCAAACGTTTGAATAGCTGCATTGGCATAATGATTAATCGCTGCCTTTTGCAAGAACCAATGACGGCAAAAGGGCAAATTTTTAAAGAGTTTTATAATCAGATTCTTCGCTACACTAAAACTCATGACCAAGCCCATTTTCTGCCTATCTTCTGGGATGTAACCGATTTTGAGGTGTTTGATTCGTTGCTGAGGTGTCCAATGGGTAATATTTTCTTCAGCTAGTTGAATTTTTCCCTGAATCACAGGGCGTAACCCAGTAATGGCATCGGCTAATTCTCGCTGCCCATTACCATCCACTCCCGCTATGCCTAAAATCTCACCGGCATGGATTGTAAATGATACATCCCTTACTGCAATTAAATGACGATCATCCTGTACTTGCAACCCTTGTACGTTAAGGACTACTTCTTGTGTCTCTCCTTGAGTAAGAGAGAGGTGAGAAGTTAGAGGGATATAAGGCGATTTATCTAACTTAAATAGAACTTCTCGCCCTACCATTAGTTTTGCTAACTCTTGAGGAGTTGTACTTTGCGTTGTCGTCGTTGCCACAACTTTACCTCGCCGCAGTACGGTCACGGTTTGGCAGAGGTTCATGACCTCTTCTAATTTGTGGCTGATGAAAATAATCGTGTGTCCAGATGCAGCTAGCTGACGCAGAATATTGAACAACGATTCAATTTCTGGAGGAGTAAGAACGGCTGTCGGTTCATCTAAGATGAGTATTTTTGCCTTACGATATAGGGCTTTGAAAATTTCTACTCGTTGTTGTGCGCCAACGGGTAAATTTCCCACCCTAGCGAGGGCATCAATGTTTAAGTTGTAGGATTCGGAGATGACAGTAATCTCTTCTGCTGTTTTTAGCAGATTCAACCGCCAATCGAATTGTGTTCCTAAGATGATATTTTCTGTAACCGTGAGTTGGGGAACCAGCATAAAATGCTGGTGAACCATGCCAATTCCCTGCTGAATGGCAACACTAGGAGAGGTAATGTTTACGAGTTGATTTTGAATGTAGATTTGACCGCTATCCGGACGGTAAAGTCCACACAACATATTCATCAGTGTGGTTTTCCCAGCCCCATTTTCCCCTAACAAGGCATGGATAGTACCCGCCTCAATACTCAGGTTAATATCTTCATTGGCAACAAAATCGCCAAAGCGTTTAGTAATTCCCTCCAGACGTAAATAGGTCAAGTCGCTTCGCTCCAATTCGGAATTGTGAATTCTGAATTCGGAATTAGTACCCTATACTCAAGTTAGGGGCTTGTATCCTGAATTAATTAATTCCGAATTGCGAATTATTTGGGTCATGGTAGAGGTAAGCAGGCTTATGCGATTATAATTTTTTTATCAACGATTGCCTGTACCGTTTCCTGTGCCTTTTTTTGCACGGCTTCTGGCACCATATCTCCAAATTTACCTAAATATAGGATATCTGGCTTTTCCCAGCTAATGGTGTAGATTTGACCCTTTAGCTGTTGGTTTCGACGCAAATCAGCCAGGTACGCGATCGCTAAATCAATGCGCTTGACGATACTGGTTAACACCGCTTTCGGGGCAACCGCTTGCTGGTCAGCCGTGTTACCAATCGCATAGACCCCTTTACTACTCGCTGTTTCCAAGACAGCAGGGGCGGCATTGTCTAGCCAGTGGTAGATGACATCATTCTCTGCTGAAATCAACGCCAAAGCAGCTTCTTTGGCTTTTGCCGCATCATTCCAGTCTCCGGTATAGCTGGCAGTCACTTGAATATCCGGCTTAACTGACTTTGCACCCAACTCAAAACCCCGCTTCTCATCATTTGTAGATTGGAACAGCTGGGCGCACAAATAAGCAATCTTATTGCTTTTCGTCATAGAAGCCGCCACAACCCCGCTAAGGTAACCCCCTTGCAGACTGTCGATGCGTAACGAGGCAATGTTATCGTCCTCAATAGCACCATTCACCCCAACAAAAAAAGTTTTGGGGAATTCAGCCGCTACCTGTTGAATCGAGGCATCAAATTGTCCTCCATGGGCGAAAATGAGTTCATAGCCGCGACGGGCAAAGTCCGATAACGTTTCTACTTGATCAGGCTGTCCGACTTTTTCCACGTAGGCTGTCTCTAGGGCAAGATTTTTTTTAATCACATCCAACCCTGTGTATCCCGCTTGGTTCCAGGCTTTATCTGTAATAATCCCTGGCAAAACCATTGCCACTTTATACTCTTTTTTCGTGTCCGTCGCTGCCTTCTCGTTAGAGGAGGGTTGGGTAGAGGTAGGATTTTGTCCACAAGCTTTCAGCAGCAGACTGGTACCCAAAGCCGCTGAACCATATCCAATAAATTGACGCCGACTATACCCTCTTGTCATCTTGTCTTTCCCCCTTTAATTAACCTGCAAATCGGCAATGGAGTCTGCTGTTTACCCTTAAACTAAGGACTTGAGAGACGGTACTGTCACTGCTAGCCCGATCGCTACTGAGTTCATAACAATGGATATTATCTGATTAAACCATTATTTTATAATCATGTAATAGATTTCAAGTTGTGACAATTCGTGAACTTGCTGTGAAGTTTTTATGGATAACCTATTTCCAAAATCGATATAGTAATCTAATTACCAGAAAAATCATCACTCAACTTTCTAATCAATAAAGCTAGGCACCAACTTCATCGTGTTGTTGATTTTTTTCAAAAAATGCTGGAATTAAAATTGCTAATACAAGTATATTTATTTTCCTACAATATCCCCTATACCCATAAGGTAATGATTAAAATTAAATAGCCTTATATATTGCTAAATCTAACACTACTTATCAAAGTCAATTACTACTCTTTGTGAATTTAGATTATCTTCTAATTGTGTGCCTCGCCTTACCCCTGTTACTAATGTCAGTTGATGAACAAAATTCATAGGATTAGTCGCCGGACGCTTATCCAGTACGGTTCCCTTACTCTTGGGTCTAGTATCATTGCTGCCTGCACAAATACCCCTAAAAAAAACACCCGTCAAAATGCATCCCTAAGCTCTAACTCCGCTTCTAAAAACAATCTCGACTCAGTGACTTTTGGGACAAACTGGTTTGCTCAAGCTGAACATGGCGGGTTCTACCAAGCCGTTGCTACGGGAATTTATCAAAAACACGGTCTGGATGTCACGATTAAAATGGGTGGGCCTCAAGTGAATGGGACTCAACTGCTGATGGGAGGTGCAGTAGATTTCTTCATGGGATTTGGAGCAGATGCCATTAAAGCTGTAGAAGCAGGAATTCCCAAGATTACCGTAGCGGCTATTTTCCAAAAAGACCCTCTAGTATTGATTGCTCATCCCAATACGGGAGTTAAGACGTTAGCTGACCTCAAAAATAGACCCATTTTCATTTCAGCAATAGCCAATACAACGTTCTGGCCTTTTCTTAAGACGAAATATAGCTTCACTGATGAGCAGAAGCGTCCTTACAATTTTAATCCCGCCCCCTTCCTGGTCGATAAAAATTCAGCTCAACAGGGCTATGTAACCTCTGAACCTTTAGTCATTCGCAAGCAAGGAGGGTTTGAACCCGTTGTGTTTCTTTTAGCCGATTATGGCTACACTCCCTACGCGACTACAATTGAAACGAAACGAGAACTAGTTGAGAAAAATCCAGATCTAGTGCAGCGGTTTGTTGATGCATCCATTAAAGGTTGGTACAGCTATTTAGAGAATCCTGCTCCCGGTAATCAGCTAATTAAACAAGCGAACCCGGAAATGACAGATGAGCAACTTGCTTACAGTCTGCAAAAACTCAAAGAGTACGGCATTATTATCTCTGGTGATGCGGAAAAACAGGGAATTGGCGCAATGACAGAGGCTCGCTGGAAGTCCTTGCTCGATACGATGACTAAAGGTGGTGCATTTAAGTCCGATACCAAGGTGCAAAATGCGTTTACCTTAAACTTTGTAAATAAAGGTGCCGAGGTTTACAAGGCCTGAGAAGTTTCTTGGGTAAGGCTTTTTACCGCATAATTGCACCGACAACTATAACCTTGAACAAAGCTAGCCATCCTTGCATCCAAAATTGACTAAAATTGCCATGAGTTCTCGCTGTGCGATCGCTATTCATCAAGTTAGTAAGGTGTACTCTAACGGAACTGTCGCCTTACAAGACATGAACCTGACTATTGGAGAAGGTGAATTCGTCAGTTTGGTTGGGCAGTCGGGATGTGGGAAGAGTACGGTACTGAGGCTGATTGCAGGCTTAGGCAACATGAGTTCTGGCAGCATTGAGTTAGATGAAGGTGATAACAAATCAGAACTAGCCTTTGTCTTCCAAGAAGCGGCATTGATGCCTTGGGTAAATGTACTGGAAAATGTGCGTTGAAGTCTCGGCGCGGTTGACGGAGG
>JBFLZA010000566.1:0-6046 GCA_040756535.1 Cyanobacteriota bacterium | reverse complement strand
GCTGTAACGTAAGGCGTAACAAAAACAACGCGCTTTTCATAGTACCTCTGAACCCCTTCATTGATTCAGGCAGTAACTCTTCGACTGGTGGAAGAACAGGCAAGCTTGAAACATGAGTAATGCGCTCGCCGGACGCTAAACGATTGCAGTAGGTCAATAGTTCTGAGTGCAATCGGATGCCTGATAAGGCGTCTGTTATGGCATGGTGTATTGTTGTGAGCAAATAACTTGTATTGTCTTCACTTTCAATGTGAACCACTACAGCACGCAGCAGAACTTTACTACTATCAATTTTCTCGTTCATTTCTTCCACAACAACTTCTTGCCATTGCTCGTTGTGGAACTTATTTACGATACGTAAAGGAATTTTTTGCGTCCCTTCCGTTTCAAACCGGAGATTATCTAACGTACCAATAATACGAGAATTAAGGCGAGGGTGACGACGCTGAATCCAATCTAGAGCTTGTCTGACTAGCTCTTCATTCAAGGGACCTTTGATCCGACTAGCTGTCACCACATTATAGGAGCCAGCACGGCGATTTAAGATTTCCATCGCTTGTTCGAGGGCGACGAGTTTTCGATTGTTAATCATAAAAACCTCTGATGCCGCAGTTATACTCTAGGTGAACTTTTAATAACCAACTGGCTGTAAGTAGGTGCGATCAAAAAACAGGGTAGTAGGGTGGGCATTTCCCGTGATTAATTCTGCAAGCCTGAAAAAAATTATTTCTAGGCAATGCCCACCTTCCGTTTAATTAGATCCCTCTACTTATGCAGTGCTTTCTTATCGAGAAGTTTTGATAAATTGGCTTGATTGATTGAACGGGCTTTCTTGTACTAGTGCTGAAAACTCACTCTCAGTTTTCCTACTACCGCTCACTCAATAACATTTTTATTCCGTGTTTCGGACTGAGGGTAATGGAGGGTTGGAGGACAATTGGGTGCTCCGGCACCAGCGTTAGCTGAAACTTTTGGGCAATGGTTGCTAGTACCAGGACTGTCTCCATCAGCGCAAACGATTTACCAATGCATACTCGTGGCCCACCCCCGAAAGGGAAATAGGCATAAGTGGGTAGCCGTTTGGCTAGGTCGTCTGCCCACCTGTCTGGGTTGAATTCTTCCGGGTTGTCAAAGTAGCGAGGATCGCGATGCATCACCCACTGACTCATAAAGACATTTGTGCCAGCAGGCACCAGATACCCACCAATGTCACAGTCCTGCAAGGCTTGTCGGGTAATTGCCCAGACGGGTGGATACAGCCGCATCGATTCCAGCACCACCCTCTCGGTGTAACGCAACTGGGGCAAGTCCGCCATAGTAGGTAGCCGTCCGCCCAGCACCGTTTGCAATTCTTCCTGCAACTTGGCTTGCACTACAGGATTCTGTGACAAAAGCATCCAAGTCCATGACAAGGCGTTGGCTGTAGTCTCATGACCAGCCAAAAGGAGATTCATCACCTCATCCCGCAATTGTTGGTCAGTCATTTGACTGCCGTCCTCGTCTTGGACGCGTAGCAGCATCGAGAGCAAATCGCCTATATCCTCACCGCTAGTTCTGTGCTGCTGGATAATGCCATAAACAATCTCATCTAGCTGCTTTACGGCTTTTTGAAAGCGCAATCGGTGAGGAGTGGGCAACCACTTGGGAAGTAGAAAACTCAGTAGAAGTAAAAGCGCTTTGTTCCCTCGGTTCTGGTTATAATCCTGCATTACTCCTTCTAGGAGTGTATATATCTGTTCGACCTCAGCCACCATGTCAGTATTGAAGAGTGTCTTGGCTACAATGGCTAAGGTCAGATACATCATCTCCTGATAGACATCACGAATTTCTCCAGGTTGCCAAGTCGCTAACATACGGTCTGTATAGGTGACCATCACATCGGCATAGGCAGCAATCCTTTCGCGATGGAATGCTGGTTGCATTAATCGGCGCTGGCGTCGCCAGAAGTCCCCATAACTGGTAAGCAGCCCATTGCCAAACAGGAGTTCGCCACCATCCTGTTTGAGATTTAAGTCTCTAAAGAATTGACTATTGTTTGTGACTAGCACCTCTTCAATGTAGTCGGGGTGGTTGAGCAAGTAGGAGACAATCGGCCCAAAGCGAAGGCGGATGATATCACCGTACTGATGCGTACAATCGCTCAAGAAACCAAGTGGATCGTGGCTATAGTCAAGAATATTACCTGTGATCAAGTGTCCCTTCGGGCTAGGCGGAACCTGTATGGGGGCTTTAAGCAAAGTAGTCATTAGCATTACACCCTAAAGTAATCAATCTGTTCTGGATTGGCGTTCACCAACCGCAATGCACGACGCGGTTAGTCTAAACTCCTTTTTTATGAAACATGATTGCCATCCCAGTTCGGAAACTCAGCCAATAACCGAAAATTGCGTAGAACAGATATCGGTAAGAAGCCAGCGCTTTCCACGGTTTAATTGGTTCGTAAACAATGTTTATCGTGCCGTCAAAGAGGCGTTGGTACTCGTTCCAAGCACGAGTGTTTACACTAAACCAGGGTGTATCGTGATAGGAGCGATCGCAAAACGCCACAGGTTCCCATCCTTGGCGACGGCCCAAGGATTCGAGGGATGCACGAGTGTAGAGATGCAGGTGATAAGGAACATGCACCTCGTTATAGTAATCAGAGACGTTGGGCTGATTTAGGTCAATATTTGCTGCATTGGGTGTGCCGATTAGAATGTAACCACCAGGAGCGAGAAGACTGTCCAACTCCCTCAAGAGTGCATTGGGATCTTCAACATGCTCGAACACATCTTGAAGCAAGATGTAATCGAAGGGCCCTCGCTGGAGAGTTGTCGGATTGCCGAAGCCTTCCTTTGGCCCGTAAGGCTCATATCCATAACAATTGGCAAAGCCGCGTTGTCGCAAATACTGTATAAACAGACCACTGGCGCAGCCATAATCCAGGAACGAGTGAGCCTGGGAAAATCCATGCTTCGTCAGTTGTTGGTATAGATTTCCATAGCAGAAGCGATAGGGCCATGTTAATGTCGCTTGGGCGATCGGGTATTTTGCGTAATAGTGGGGAAGATCGACGACATCTAGGCAATGAATCGTCATGCAACTAGGGCATCGCCAAACCTTGAAAATCTCATCTTTAAAGGGTCTAACGTTACAGGAAAACGTCACAAATGCAGATTCGTCATTCGGATCGAGGTGATGATTGCAGACTAAACAGTCAAGACGTTGGTTATGAAGTTGAGATGAAGCAGAATTATTGAGAATCTTAGTAATTGAAGAGGGTTCAATCATGTCTATTCAACCTGACAAATTATGCTAAAAAATGAGAATCATATCTGAAGTTCGCTCACATCCGGCTTAGACTTGTCAAAGTTTTAGAATCCTGAGGTATACCTAATAGATTCTGATAATAATTATGAAGATTTTTACATCCTTGCTCAACAGAAAACTGATTGGCTTCTTGCAATGCACGCTGAATAATTTCTGTGTTGTCGCTTAATGTCACTTTGTGAATGCAATTGGCTAATTCTTCAACATCATTAGGTGGGACGAGGTAGCCATTGACACCATCAATCATGTAATCAGACACACCACCGCTATCAACAGTTATAACTGGAATACCTGAAGCCATTGCCTCCACCACTGTTCGCCCAAACGTTTCATAGGGTGAAGGGCTACAAAATACATCACACGAAGCTAATATATTAGCCTTCATTTCCCCAAAAATAAAACCTGTAAAGTGGATATGGGGAACTTCTTTAGCAAGGTGTTTCAATTTATTGACAACATCGACAGGACCATCCCCATTAATCAAAAGAGAATAGTTGGGGTGTTTACGTTTTAATTTTATAAAGGCTTCGATGAGTAAATCGACTCGTTTTTCGGAGCCAAGCCGACCCAAGAAGGTCACAACTTTATTATCCTTTTCTTCAGCGCTTAACCACGGCTCTAACCATTTGCGATTCCGACGACTGGGACTATAATCAGAAACTTCAATACCGTAAAATGGCAGTGTATTGATGTTAGAAATCCCCATCTCTTGGCAGCTTTTGGTTGCGGCAGTAGTAGAACATACCGTCATATCAAAATCACGATAGAGATAGTTGGTTAAATTAATATTACGAGCCGTATTTCGCAACCACTGCCAACCGTGGTAAGCCGATGAAAAATTGTAAAAATCCGTATGGTATTCGGCTATGTACGGAATATGATGCTTTTTGGCATAGTCCTTACCTGGTAATTGCCATGTGCTTAATAAGAAAAAGCGCTCTACGTCTGTCATGATAATCATGTCAGGCTTATAATCAGCTAGCCTTTTGTTGATTTGACGTGCTGCGAGAAACTTGGGGACATGAGTTAGTTTATAAGGGAGCCAAGGCTTTGAGGGATAACGTTCAATAATCAATCTTTCATCTAAATCTGATAAAGGCAATGCGGAATCTGACTCGTTTTGCCAATCGGGGGCAAATACAACCACACGATACATGCCTTGTTTTGCAAGCCATTGAGCACGCTCCCAGTTGAAGTGAGAAACACCACTTACATCTGGAGGAAAGCCCGTTACAAGAAAAGCCAGGGTGTAGATTTTCTGAGAGTTCATCAAGTTCACTCCTTATAAATGTTCAAACTCAGCAATAATTTGTGAATTAGTTCTTAGTCACTAGTCACTAGTAGAGTTCTTATCTGATAAGCGAGAGTCAGTTAATGGCTAATGACTAATGACTAGTAACTCTCTTCACGACAAACCTTCACATGAAATAAGCGACAGCTTATCGATTAACTAGCGATCATGTCCGCTGTTGCGGGTGCATCTAGGAAACTACTGCGAATGAAGTAGGAGAAATAAGTCTTCAGCAATTTAGAGTCCACGCGAGGACAAGCGATAGAAGTACCTGCAAGTCTGGCTACGGTCTCCTCACAGTTGAGCTTGGCTCTTCTTTGACCTAGCCCTGCAAAGGTGAGTTGTTCGTTAGACCATCGGCGAAGAAAGAACGGTAAAAGACCACTTAAAGCATTCTCTCTGGAGCCGACAATTTCGATAAGTTCAGCTTCCCATTGTTCATAAGGAAGCTGCCGTATTGGATAGCCCAATTCATCAATCCAATGAGCGACATCACTCCAACTAGAGTAATTAGGATTATTTAAGTGAAATGCTTTTCCTAGTGACTCATTCTGCCTGGATAGATAGACAATTGCTCGGCTGACATAGTCTACGGGAACAAGGGTTAGACCGCAGCCCATGTTGGGAATACTTCCCATTTGAATACAGCCTTTAACAAAGCGGCAGGTAAAATCATCGGTATTCCAAATACCGGTTTGGCTGTCTCCGGCAATCAAGGGGGGTCTGTAGATAGTAACTGGAAGTCCGCGATCGCGAGCTATGGTAACTAACTTTTCTGCCACCCATTTACTCTGTGTATAACCTAGGTCTATTGCCTCGGTGTGAATAATTGGCTCTGATTCGGTGACTTCCTTTCCGTAATAACCCGATGAATCAAAAACGGCATCAGTGGAGACGTAATGGAGCGGTTTGACTTTAGATTGGCAAGCAAACCTCAATATTTCCTGCGTACCTAGAACATTAGTTTGCTTTAATGCTGAATAAGGGTAGACAAAGTTCAAAACCGCTGCATTGTGATAAATGACATCGATTTGCCGAGCCATCGTTTCAAACTGTTCCGCTGAAAGACCCAATCGAGGTTGGGATAAAGTACCAACGACTGGGATAATTCTGGAACTGTACTTGTCTTTCCATAGCGAGTAAGCTTTCAGGTTTTTTTGAATTTTCCGTATGCCTGACTCGGTAGTGGAAGCACGGACTAGGCAATAGATGTCTGCCTCAGTCTGATTGAGGAGTTCATTGAGTAAAAAGGCTCCTAAGAAACCGGTTGCGCCAGTCAAAAGAATTGAAGTGATTCCCCTTTGAAAACCATTGACCGTCTCAGGATAAATTGAGTTGTCTAAGACCACTTGATCGTTGAGATTCAAGACAGTTGCTGTAATCTCTAACGTGGAATCATTGGGTGTCAGTTGCTTCAACAACAATGTTGCCAGCGTGGCGATACTG
>JBFLZA010000565.1:0-6081 GCA_040756535.1 Cyanobacteriota bacterium | reverse complement strand
CTACCGCAGGTGGCTTGGTTGTGATTCTCCCCGAAAGTGTTACTCGCGCCATTAGCCTGATAGAGGCGCGTAACCCTATGCCGGAGAATGTATCGCAACTCATCACAACTGATACCCAAGCTAATGTCAAACCTTCGGTAGTTAACAAAGTATAATTCCCCAGGTTAAGGGAGTAAGAAGTAGAAAATCTATAAGCTTTTTACTTCCCTACTCCCTTCCCTAATCATTTGGAGTTTTGGCTCGTGATTCCTGATTCCCAATCCATGTTGTGTAGTCGATCGCATACGGATTTAAAGTAATCTCTTTCGTCAGGTATAAGAGGAACCAGCATCAGTGGAGTTAGCTTAGAAGGGGTAAAGGCGCACTAAGTAGTGCAACTCCTTACTTATATGCATAGGCGTACTGGGCGATCGCTTTCTGAGGGAAGGTCGCCCTTTCAATTGGCTCTGTTATGCATTGTTACGGCGATGGTAAGGGGCAGTTCTGTCGGCAATAGATTTCCACTAAGCCAATCGCAGCGGTTTTTTCAAATTTTTTTGTTTCTTTGAGTTCGCTGTTGGAAGAGGGATAAATCCCTACCACTGGCTCTCCCGCAGGTGCCTTAGTGCGGAAGGCAATATCCTCGCTCGGTGGGTTAGCAAATTTAACGTATTCCCTCGACTCATTCATAGTGTTATGAGACAAGGTAGCTTGTCCGTAAACGGCTTCCGCCTGTGCGATCGCAGTTCCAGGCCCGACACCTTGAGCGGTTCGATAATTGGGATTGTCTGTCACGATCGCTTCAATAACGTCGGAATCTGCCAAGGGCATTCCGGCTGGGTACAAAATGTAATATTGCTCTTTCCCACCTTGCACGACTGCGATCGCATCAAAATCAACGATAAACGGTGACTTCACCTGAAATTGTGCCTTTCCGGCTAGCGATTTCTTCAATTCGCCTAAAGTCATCCCCACCTTAGCTGAGCCAATACCTTCATTAGAAATCCTATAGGCATTAGAGGCTGGGGGAGAAAGTTTTGCTGAGGGAATCGCAAGTGAAGCGGGAGATGGCTCAACGGGTTGGGCAGGCACTGGGCTGGACGTTGGAGCCACCTGAGTTGGCTGTGAGGGAGTTGGGCTGGCAGCTGGAGACACCTCAACGGGCCCAGAAGCCACTGGGTTGGATGAGGAAACGGGCGTCTCTGAGGATGAGGGAGTGGATGATGAATTACAGCCCGCCAGCACGAACAGCAAACCCGTAAGTAACCATTGAACTTTCATAGTAAATCTGCTTCCGATATCATTTCTACAACATCAATGCAAGGGGGATTCTACCCAAATTTGATTACCTTTCCCAAAAATTATGAATTATAAATTATGAATGATGAAATGATTTGTAATTCATACGGGGAAAGAAGCCCCCACTAAAATCTTTTAGTGGTCTAAATTGAGGAGGAGTCTCGCATCTCCTTCTAAATGCATGAATGCTTAATTCATAATTCAGCATTCATAATTCATAATTTAATCTTCGATCACTTGTATCGAAGAACCCGGAAGGGAAAGTGCTAGTTGGTAAAGTTGACGTCGGGGAAGCTTGGTGATTTGAGCTAACTGACGACTGGCTTGCGATCGCGATACGCCCTGAGCCATGATCTGCAATAATTCCGCTTTCAGATTCTCTTCGGAGAAAACGGGTATCTCAGCTTCAACCCCCGCCACAATCAGGGTAAATTCTCCCGTGGGTTCGTGCTGAGTGTAGTGAGCGATCGCATCCCCAATGCTTCCCCGCCAGAACTCCTCGTGTAACTTGGTCAACTCTCGTGCCACTACGATGCTACGGGTTTCTCCCAAAGAATTTCCTAAATCTTGTAAGGTTTCTCGCACCCGATGAGGAGCTTCGTAAAAAATCAACGTTCTCGATTCAGCTTGCAGCGATTCTAAGCGCTGTTGCCGCTCTTGACCACTGGTTGGTAAAAAACCTTCAAACACAAATCGGTCTGTCGGTAACCCAGATGCACTCAATGCAGTAATTCCAGCAGTGGCCCCCGGTATGGGTACTACCTGTATCCCCGCCTCCATACAAGCTTTGACTAACTCATATCCAGGGTCAGAGATTCCCGGCATTCCGGCATCTGTCACTAGAGCGATCGCTTTTCCTTCATTGAGTTGTTTCAACAAGTCCGGTAAACGCTCGTTGCGATTGTGTTCGTGGTAACTCACTTGAGGCGTCTTAATCTGAAAATGCTGCAACAGCTTCCCCGTGTGGCGCGTATCTTCAGCCGCAATCACATCTACCGATTGTAAAATCTTGACCGCTCTAAAGGTCATATCTTCTAGGTTACCAATTGGCGTTCCGACTACATAAAGCATTCCCACTTGCTGTGATTCTCCTGATTACAGATGTACCAAGTTTATCGAACGCAGTATTTTCTATCACAAGTAAGAACCACAAATCAGCAAGGATCTGTACGCTTGGCAGTGGAAGGCTAGGGAGTCATGTATGCAAATTCAAACCCCAGATTGGGTTAAAGACGCTGTTTTTTATCAAATTTTTCCAGATCGTTTTGCCAGAAGCCAGAAACCGCACAGGCTGCTTTTGCAGAATGCATCTTGGGAAGCCTGGGAGGATATGCCAACGCTTCACGGCTACAAGGGCGGAGACTTGTGGGGCATCATAGAGAAATTGGATTATTTGCAGGATTTGGGGATTAATGCAATTTACTTTACCCCGATTTTTCAATCTGCCAGTAATCACCGATATCACACCCACGACTATTACCAAGTCGATCCCATGCTAGGAGGAAATCCGGCGTTTAAGGAACTCTTGGATGCCTGTCACCAACGAAACATGAAAGTTGTTTTGGATGGAGTATTTAACCATTCGAGTCGTGGCTTTTTCTTTTTCCATGATGTTCTGGAAAATGGTTCTCAATCGCCTTGGGTGAATTGGTTCAAAATTCACGATTGGCCCTTATCTCCCTACAACGGTGAATACCCTGCTAACTATGAAGGTTGGGCAGGGCTACGGGCGCTGCCAGTGTTCAACCATGATAATCCCGAAGTGCGGGAGTACATTATGGAGATTGCCGAATACTGGATTAAGTTTGGGATTGATGGCTGGCGCTTGGATGTACCGTTTGAGGTGAAAACACCTGGGTTTTGGCAGGAATTTCGCGATCGCGTCAAAGCGATTAATCCCGATGCTTACATTGTTGGGGAAGTTTGGACTGATGCGCGGGAGTGGCTAGATGGCACACAGTTTGATGGAGTGATGAACTACCTATTTACCGGGCCAACCATTGCCTTTGCCGCAGGCGATCGGGTAGATATCGAGCAAGTGAAAGATACCTCCTATCATCCCTATCCACCTCTATTTGCGGCAGAGTATGGCGAAAAAATTAAAGAATTGCTGGCCTTATACCCTTGGGAAATCCAACTCACCCAACTGAATTTGCTCGCCAGTCACGATACAGCGCGACTGATATCTATTGCAGGAGGCGACAAAGCCAGTGTTGAACTCTCAACGCTGCTGCTGTTAACTTTTCCCGGTGCCCCCAGCATTTACTATGGTGATGAGGTAGGCTTACCGGGGCGTCGCGATCCTGACTCTCGGCGAGCCTTTCCCCTGGAAGCCAACTGGGATCGTGAGATTCTAGATTTCCACAAAAAACTTATTGCTCTGCGTCATGCTCACCCAGCTCTGTGTACAGGTGCGTATCAGGTTTTATCTGCTGAAGGAACTTTATATATCTTCGCTCGGATTTTGGGCGCAGAGGAAATTATTGTTGCTGTGAACACCGGAACGACACCTGTCAGTGCTCATATTCAACCTAATTGTCTACAGTCCCAACCGAGTAAGATGCTCTTCGGTAGCGGTGAAGTTTCTTGGACTAGCGAAGGAGAATCCCCTCATTTGACTCTGAAAGTTCCCCCTCGTAGTGGTTGTATTCTCGGTTAAGTTTATTGATAATCCCCGCCTGCATAAAAGTAAGCGGGGATTTCTTCAGAATTTTCTGAACTTCTATTTTCTTTGTTCAGCCATCGTCTTAAAGTTTGAACGCTTACCCCTATTTGCTTAGCCGCTTGTTTGGGCGTCACATAGATAGAAGTGACATCTCCTACACCGAATCAAAGATTACGGTGTAGGCTTCCCCACCTCACGATGGAGCTTTCCTGGTTATTTCCCTTGTGGGTATTTCACCACTTACCTAAAACAGCCTTGTGGCTTATTCCCCAGCAGACCGATTGCCCAGGCAGTTTCCGTTCCGCACAGCCCATGCGTACTCGCTACCAAGTTGCTTGGAAGCTTTACACCTAATTACTATAAACGCTTTCTCAATGCGCTGGCTGCCTTTTAGCACGTTGATAAGCTTTGGATAGGGATATCAGTCAACTAACGTTGACTCCATAATTGCTGGCATCAGGACGGAGTCAATAGCATGAATAACACCGTTGTCGGCAAGCATATCCGGGTTCAACACGATCGCCTGATTTACCTTATAGCCTTTGGAGCTATCAATCACCAGGACTGAACCCTCAACCGTTGGTGCTTCATCGATTTCCAGCAGGTTATCGCTTCTGACATCACCCGAAACAACATGATAAGCCAGAATTTTTTTGAGCCTGGGAATATCCTGCAATAATTTGTCTAACGCGCCCTCTGGCATTCGTTCAAACGCCGTATCAACAGGGGCAAAGACAGTGTAGGGGCCCTCCCCCTTTAGGAGATCTACCAAACCGGCAGCCTCAACAGCCTTGATTAAGGTGTTGAACATATCGGCGCTAACGGCAGTCTCGACGATGTCAGCCATGAGTTTTTATGTGTAAAAGAGTCTCCTGTTAAGAAGTACTACAAGTCAGACTTAACAAACATCTTTCAAAGGTTGGAGTTAATGACTTGTGGTTATTCCTCGTTGCTGTAATTGATCCATGAAAAATTCTTCTAAAGAGTAACGCTCAAGGGTCATGGTAATCAGTTGACCCCCCATCAAGCGAAGGGTAGCCAGAAATTCTTGAGGGTCGCCCTGCATCTGACCATACCAGCAATCTGACTCGAATGCCAATCCTTTGACCCAGCGTTTGAGGATGTCTACGTTACCGCCTTTGCCTTTGACGTGGTAAGTTTCAGTAGTGCCAAGCAGTTCATCGAGAAAACCGCTACAAATTAATTCTCCATCAGCTAAAATAGCGACGCGATCGCAAATTTTCTCCACATCCGATAGCACATGGCTATTGAAAAAAATGGTCTTGCCTTGACTTTTTAAAGAGAGAATAATCTCCCGGATTTGGTAGCGTCCCATGGGGTCAAGTCCCGACATCGGTTCATCGAGAAATACGACTTCTGGGTCGTTAATCAGTGCTTGTGCCATCCCGACGCGCTGAAGCATTCCTTTAGAATACTGTCGCATCTGCTTATTTTGAGCACTTGACTTGGACAATCCCACCAAATCTAGGAGTAGAGGAATCCGCTGCTTTTGGATATCGGGTGGAATTTCAAAGAGTCCGGCAGTAAACTGCAAAAATTCCCAACCCGTAAGATAGTCGTAGAAGTAGGCGTTTTCTGGCAAGTATCCGATTTGCTGCTTGACTTTAAGATTACCTATAGGACTTCCCAGCAACCACGCCCGCCCTGATGTCGGACGAACAATGCCAAGCAGCGTCTTCAATAGTGTTGTTTTTCCTGCTCCATTAGGCCCAAGTAAGCCAAATGTTTCTCCCTGATAAACCGTAAGGGTACAGTTTTTCAGAGATTCAATTTTTTGATTCATCCAGAAGCCTGTACGATAGACCTTCCTCAGTTCAGAAGTCTGGACTACAGGTATCCGGTCAACGGTACTCAGGGTAGCAGGTAAATCGGCAGTAGAATCCATCCTAGTTCTTCAATTTACTCTAATTTTAATTCGCTCGTTGCAATTTCAGGATGAGCAAAAAACTGATGCGATCGCTTTCATTATCGCCGCTATCATTTACATTATTTTCTCAGTTTCGAGAAAAAATTTAAGCTGGATACTCATTGAACCATCATTAATTATTTCTTCATCTGAGCTGAGCGATCGCGATCATGGGTCACAATGAAAGGCGATCGGTAAAACCGCAAGTATC
>JBFLZA010000564.1:0-6105 GCA_040756535.1 Cyanobacteriota bacterium | reverse complement strand
GCTACTGATGAGTTGACAGAGGCACACTCCGTTGAGATTAATCCACATTTGAAACTACGCGACCTACTAATTCGAGAAATCGGGCTGGCGCTGTGGCACGAGCTTACAGCCGATGGAGTTGGTAGTCGCTTGTACGTCGAATCACTGTTCGCAGCCCTCTCGGCTCACCTGATTAGGCATCATTGCACATCCAAGCCAAAAATCTCAACGGCATCTGGTGGACTATCTCAAGCCAAGTTAAGGCAGGTAATAGAGTATATCAACGACAATTTAGAACAGGATTTGAGCCTGAGAGCGATCGCACAAACGGTGCAAATGAGTCCCTACCACTTTGCGCGACGATTCAAGCTCTCAACCGGTTTAACCCCTCATCAGTATGTACTCCATTGCCGCCTTGAGCGTGCCAAGCGATTACTAGCTGACACCGAGTTGGCGATTACTGACATCGCTTACCGTGCCGGATTCTCTAGCCCCAGCCACTTAACCAGAGTTTTTCGCCAACACATAGCTACAACACCCAAGGCATATAGAGAAGCTCTTTAGTTCCCTAAGGATATCGCTGATTTCAAAAGAGTAACTGGGAGCACCGATCAGGTTGAAGTACCGCTTGAGGTCAACGTAGCGCAAGAAAAAGCAATTGTGAGCAAGAAAAGGAAAGCTAACAACACCACATTTTCTGTATTCTCTCTTCAGATAGAAGAATGAACGTGTGCTGTGAGTCTGAAAAACCCAAGCTATTGTGTGAGGTTTAATGAAGCTAATCCGTCTTCTCCTGCAAAATTCTTGGGCAATCGTTACCTTCGCGGCGATCACGGGACTCCTGAGTGGAGCCAGTAGTGCGGGTCTGATTGCCCTAATTAACTTCACCCTAAAGAACTTTGCTCTGGCACAAGCCTCCCTCGCATGGAGCTTTGTCGGTCTGTGCTGCCTTTTACTCGTCACCAGTGCTATCTCTTTAGTGTTAGTGGCTCGCCTAGCACAAGAGATTGTCTTCAACTTGCAAATGGGCTTAACAAGTCGCATTCTGTCATGTCCCCTGCGTCAGTTGGAAACCGTTGGCTCTCCTCGCCTACTTGCTGCTCTAACAGAGGATGTTGAAGCTGTCTCTACTGCTTCCTTTTCAGTTTCTGCACTCTGCGTGAATGTCGCCCTGTTAGGGGGTTGTTTGATTTACTTGAGTTGGCTCTCTATCTCGGTATTTTTCTTCTTTATCGGCTTCCTTTTCCTGGGAGTTTTCAGCTACCAGTCCCTGGTGAAGCGAGGAAGATTTGCTCTCAAGTTAGCCCGCGAAGCACAAGACCGATTATTTCAGCACTTTAGGACAACAACTGAGGGAACCAAAGAACTCAAGCTCCATCGCTCTAGGCGTATTGCTTTTCTCACACAAGACCTCCAGTTGACTGCCGAATCGTTCCGAGAGCATCGGGTGAAGGGGATGACAATTTTTGCGATCGCTAGCGGTTGGGGGTTGGTGTTGTTCTTTATACCCATTGGCTTGCTGATATTCGCTTTACCGCAGATTACTACACTTTCAGTTTCTGTTCTGTCCGGTTATGCTTTGACGATCGTGTTCATGATTACTCCCTTAAGGGGCATCCTGAATACCCTTCCCGAATTAGCTAAGGCAGACGTTGCCTTGGACAAGATTGAATCTCTTGGTCTGTCATTAGCTGCAATAGCTACCGAACAGGAACCGACAAACCCACTGGAGTTGAAGCCCAACTGGAGTTCACTAAAGTTGGTAGGAGCGACCCATGCCTACCCGGTCGAACGGGAAGACAGTAAGTTTATCTTGGGACCCATTGACCTGAGTTTCGACCCTGGACTGCGATACGTTTCTGCCCAAATGGATAGCTCATCAGCTTGAAGTGTACGCGGAGCAAGGTTACTAACCCCATCGTATGGGTTAGAAACAACAGAACCTTGATAACTTAACAGCCTTGTAGGTGAGAACCTTACCGAGCCATAAAAGCCAAGACAGTAAGGGAGTAAAGACAATCAACAATCAACACTCATAATATCAAGTCCTACCGCTAAGGTGCATAGTTGAAAGCGCTACCCCTATCCCCAGAAGTAGCAATCTTAGGGATAAAGCGGGGTAGTTAAGTGAAGGTAACTTGGCAGTCTGGCTGAGAATCCCTTCTAGCAAGAATCTATGAGTAGCGTAAGCAAAGGTACATTTGAATCGTCGTCATGGAAAACCTGTGAAAACAGACTGATACACTGGGAGACCCCAAAATGGGGCAAGGTGAGGGAATTGGCAATTTTCTCGTTGACCAATAAGCACTTCCTATAAACCCGGCGAACAGTACCGCTCTAAAGATTCAATCAAAGGCTGTTAGGAACGTAGTAACCTTCGTACATCTCTTGAGCAGGTCGATACTCAAGTAGGTAGCTAGCCGCATGGTGTACGGGGGTGGGATTGAGACAGAAGCTAACGCCCTGTTGTAATGACAGGGATATGCTGACAGTCTCACGAAGATTTGGAAGATAGAGGTGTAAGTAGTGAGTGTATATGCCTAAAACAGAGCAACAAGCAACTGTGGGATGGGAACAAACAGACTGGCGCAAGCTGGAACGAGTTGTTTTCAAGCTCCAAAAACGCATCTATCAAGCCTCTCAACGTGGAGACGTTAAGGCAGTCCGCAAGCTTCAGAAAACGTTGATGAAGTCTTGGTCGGCTAGAATGCTTGCCGTCCGAAGGGTGACTCAGGATAACAGAGGCAAGAAAACCGCAGGCGTAGATGGGGTTAAAAGTTTAACCTCTAAGCAACGCCTAGAACTTGTCAAGCAACTGAGGCGTGTAAACAACCGAAAGGCAAAACCAGTAAGAAGGGTTTGGATTGATAAACCTGGAAGAACTGAAAAACGCCCTCTCGGTATCCCCACAATGGACGATAGGGCAGCCCAAGCCCTAGCTAAAGCAGCACTAGAGCCTGAATGGGAAGCTAAGTTTGAGCCAAATAGCTACGGCTTCCGACCAGGACGCTCATGTCATGATGCGATTGAGGCAATATTCCAGACAATCAACCAGAAACCTAAATGGGTACTGGATGCAGATATTGCTAAATGCTTCGACCGCATCAGCCACGAGGCACTGCTCAATAAATTAAATACATTCCCCACCATGAGGCGCTTAATTAAGTCCTGGTTAAAAGCGGGAGTGGTGGATTGGAACGCCTACGCCAACAGGCAAAAAAGCTACAGCCCAACATCTGAGGGTACGCCACAGGGCGGGGTCATTTCCCCACTATTGGCAAATATTGCCCTCCACGGCTTAGAGAACCGCTTAAAGCAATTCGCGGGAACTCTTCCGGGGAGAGATGGCTTTGGCAAACGCGACAACATGAAGCAATTGTCAGTCATCAGATACGCAGATGACTTTGTCATCTTGCACCCGGATAAATCCGTAGTCCAAAGATGTCAGCAGATAACAGCAGAGTGGTTAAAGGACATGGGTTTGGAATTGAAACCTGAAAAAACAAGGCTTTCTCACACGCTGAATCCAACCGAAGAAGGTAATGTGGGGTTCAACTTCTTGGGCTTCACCATCAAGCAGTTTAAGGTTGGGAAATATGTCTCCAAACAAGGATTCAAGACCATCATTACCCCATCCAAAGAGGCGGTAAAGTCACACCTGAAAAGAGTAGGCTCCATCATTCAACAGCATAAAACAGCCCCTAAACAGGCTTTAATAGCTAGACTCAACCCAGTTATTCGGGGATGGAGCAACTACCAAAGAGGGCAGTGCAGTAAAGAAACCTTTCAGTACTGCGACTACATCACATACCAGCAACTAAGAGGATGGGCAGTAAACCGTCACAACGGAAAACAAAGAAGAACCAAAGTTGGAAAGGAATGGAAGCGCATCGGGAATAGAAACTGGGTGTTTTCCACCAACGACAAAAAGTTCTCTCTGATTAATCACTCAGACACAAAGGTTGTCCGCCACACTAAAGTAAATGGCGTTAAGAGTCCCTATGACGGCGACTGGGTATATTGGAGCGCACGAAAGGGGGATTACCCCGGAGTGAAGAAAAAGGTAACAGAACTCATCAAACAACAAAGCGGCAAATGTTACCACTGCGGACATCACTTTAGCCCGGATAGCCTCGCAGAAATACATCACAAGGATGGAAGTCATAAAAACAACAAGCGAGACAATCTGGCTCTAGTGCATGGTCACTGCCACGACATAATCCACGCCAATCGGGAATTAAGCACTATGGAGGATTGGATTGATGACCATCCTTTCTAGTCCCCTAACCCAACAAATGGGAATTGAGGTACACCTGACAAGTGCCAAATCTTTGAGGAGCCGTGTGAGGCGAAAGTCTCAAGCACGGTTTTGTAGGAGAGTTCGGGGAAGTGATTCCCCGTTCGACTCCAGCGAACTCGTGTTTATCGTTGGCGGTAATGGCTCTGGCAAATCTACTCTCGTTAAGCTTATCACCGGATTGTACGTTCCAGAAGCCGGAGAAATTCAGGTCGATGGTCAATCAATTACTGACGGCAACCGGGAGTGGTATCGCCAACAGTTTTCTGTAGTCTTCGCCGACTTCTATCTGTTTGAACGCCTTCTGGGACTAGACACCGACTATCTCGATCGCCAGACTCAAGAGTACCTGGAGAAGCTACAGCTAGACCACAAAGTACGGGTGAAGGAGGGAGTGCTGTCTACCACCGCCTTATCTCAGGGGCAGCGCAAGCGCCTTGCTCTGTTGACAGCCTATTTGGAAAATCGCCCGATTTATGTCTTTGACGAGTGGGCAAGTGACCAAGACCCTGTGTTTAAGGAGATTTTTTACACTCAACTGCTGAGTGAACTCAAAAGCCGGGGCAAGACAGTGCTAGTTATCAGTCACGATGACCGCTACTTTCACCTAGCTGACAGAATTGTGAAGCTCGATTATGGTCAATTAGTCAGTGACGAACGCCATAACAATTGAGTCTTTGTAGAATAATGCTCTCAACAAGTTCAGCCCAAGTAGTAGCCACATTATGACAACAGCAGAAACTGAATCAAAGGCATCTCCAACTCCTATTCGCAGTGGACATAAGGCAGCTATTGTAATCCTAATAACTGTCACTCTTCACGCTATCCTTTTCTTCCTTACTGCAAACTTGCTGCCAATAGCTGTTGTAACACGCGAGTTGCAGCTACAGTTTCGTAGGCGAGGCACAGTGGCGACACTCCGACCTGAGCCAGCCTCCCCTATGACGCTCTTGATGCTTATCCTTTCAGCAATACCAGATCGGGAACTTGAAACAGCGATTGGTAAGCAAGTACTGCTCCTCCGATCGCTGCTGCATCTTCGCCAAAAGCCGATACCTCAAAACGAGCGTTTGGGTTACTGAAAAATCCATCAGCCCCATCGCCCGGTACATAATGGCGCAGCATTGCATCTAGCTGGTCTTTGACATAGGGTATGAGTGCGGTGAGCGATCCACCAATCACAATTCGTTCGGGATTGAATGCATTGACCAAATTGATGATTCCCCAGCCTAAAACCTGTGCCCACTCTCCGATGAGCATCCGTGCCAGTGGTTCAGCCTGTGCCAAATGCTCCACCAGTTCGCCAATGTCTGAAGCAGTTCCTCCCCGTTCACGATAGTGACGCATTAGCGCTTCTCTACCCACTGATAATCCTAAATCTCTCGGTTGATTGCTCATACCATCGACAGCGTTACAGATTGGCTCTGTCAGCCATGCACCTACTTCACCTGCCGTTCCATAAGCACCCCGAAACACTCGGTTGTTGATGACAATCCCTGCACCCATGCCTTTGTTGATGAGCAGGTAGAGTAGACTGTGAGTTGGCATGGCATTCCCTAAATACACCTGGGCCAGCGCCGCCGCATTCGCATCGTTATCGACAAATAAGGGCAAATCGAGATGCGGTTGCAGGTAACGCCGCAAATCAACGCCCTGCCAACCAAGAAACGGAGCGCAGATGATTACTCCATCCAGATTTAAGGTTCCCTGAATTGTGAGTCCGATTCCCCGTAATCGTTGTCGGCTCAAGGGATTTGACTGACGCAATCGATCAATTAGGCGAACGAGCTGGTTGAGGACTGCCTTCAGGTTCTGACGTTCCTCCAGTG
>JBFLZA010000563.1:0-6111 GCA_040756535.1 Cyanobacteriota bacterium | reverse complement strand
CAATCAACACCTACGAACACCGTATCATTCTCTCTTCAGGAGAAATTCGTTGGCAACAATGGTCTGACAGAGCATTGTTTGATGAGCAGGGCAACTTTGTTGAGTGTCAGGCAGTAGGACGGGATATTACACAACTCAAGCAGGCCGAAGCTGACATTCGCAATGCCCTGGAAAAAGAAAGAGAACTCAGCGAACTTCGCGCTAGCTTTATCTCCATTGTTTCCCATGAGTTTCGCACACCGCTAACCACAATTCAATCATCTGCTGAACTCCTCGAACGCTACAACCATAAATTATCTGAAGAGAAAAAACAAAATCACTTCATCCGTATTCAAAGCGCTGTAAAGCGTATGACTCAGCTGTTAGATGATGTTCTGACTATTGGCAAAGCTGAAGCAGGCAAATTACAGTTCAGTCCTAAACCAATGGACTTGGTAGCCTTCTGCCGCGAAATCGGAGAAAGGATGCAACTTTTGGCGACTTATCACCATACCAATGCTAATCATCAACACAGCCTCATCTTTAGGACGCAAGGCGAGTGTACTAATGCTCAGATCGATGAAAATCTGTTGGAGCATATCCTGACTAATTTGCTCTCTAATGCTATTAAGTATTCTCCCAATGGGGGTACTGTCCAATTTAACCTGGTTTGCAACCCATCTTCAGCGGTTTTCTCCATCAAGGACTCTGGGATTGGTATTCCCAGAGAAGACGTAGATAAACTGTTTGATGCCTTTGGACGAGCTAGCAATGTCGGCACTATTCAGGGAACCGGATTGGGTTTAGCGATCGTTAAAAGATGTGTGGATTTGCATCAAGGTAAGATGGCTGTAGAGAGTGAACTTGGAGTTGGCACAACATTTACTGTCACACTGCCGTTGAACTGATACATTGAGTAATGGGGAGGACACAGGAATATTAATCTTTAGCTAACCGATGCAAAACGTCTCGCTCGAAGAGTACGATTTTTTGGTGTTTTGGGAACTGGCCCGTATGGAGGCACACAGCCGATTGACCTAAGATTTCACTAAACAGTAGCTGCTGGAATAAGAAGTTGTCCGTAAAAGACATAATGTGACGAGCGCTAGCACACTCTCCTTGCCAAGTAAAGTCCGCATTGAGTTTGACGTGATGCAAGTCATGAATGCCTCGAAAAATCAGGTTAATCTCCCAGCCGAGTAGAGCGGATTCATTAAATTGAGTACTAATCAACAATTTGCCTTGAGCGACATCAGCATGGAGAGCTTCTCGACATAGTTCTTGACCTCTCAAGTAAGGTTGGAAGTCAACATACTGTAGGTTGATTCCTTGCAATTCTACTTGCGCTAGGTCGATAATAAATTGACGAAAATTCTTGACTACATCAGAAGGGACTTCGTAAGCTGGAGCTGTAATGTAATATTGAGCGATGTCTTGGATGTTCATTTTTATCTAGACCTCTTTACAGAGATAGATGCCTAGATGACCCTGTAGAAAGACAGAAGTGACCCTAAAGGTCACGTTCTCAAGGTTAATAATGGGTAATAGCTTCTAGAGAGTCCAGTTAGCAGGAGAACTCTGCACCAAACAAGCCTTACCTTGAATTTGCTTCATGTTGTCAAAGTATTACTTGTATTACGTTTTCATTGTGAACTCTCGTTCGCCACAAAAACGTCCTGGAAATTACGTAAATTTTAAAGAAAGACTTTAAAAAGACTCCGTAAATATACGACCGTATATTTACGGAGTTGAGCGTTTGGTGAAAAGAGCAGTTAGCGTTGCGACGCCTTAAGACCGCATTGAGCCGCTATCTTTGGAGAAGTTGCTGCTTCCCGTATTGCTCGGCTTTTTGTAATATCGTGGTCAGTTCGGGATCGTCTACTTCAGAGAAACGACGTTGAGTAAATAGCCCTCTGAAGCCATAGTTGAGGATGCCGCCATATTCCCTGAGTTTGAGAAACCCCTTTTCTTTGGGGTTCCAGTCTTCAGGTACGGAACTTTTACTGGGAATGACATCAAAGCCATAGGCACGAAACACCATTAGCGATCGCAACATATGATTAGAATCAGTCACCAACAGAATGCGCCGAACTCCTTGAGGTTGGAGAATGGCAGCAGAGAAAAGCGCATTTTCTTCGGTAGTGAGTGAACAATTTTCACCATCAAGCGCTTGTTTGGGAATCCCTTTTTCTGCCAAAAGCTGCACTAGGTTAGGGGCATCATCTCTGCCACTCGCAAAAATTATCGGTGCACGTTTGGCTTCCCACAGTTCGGTTGCAGTATCGACTCGACTAAATAGCAATGGCCATCCGCGTCCTAGCACAACAATGGCATCGGCTTTTTGTCCTGTATCCGGTGGAACAAACGCCACGAGTCCTTGAGTGGCACCCAACAATAATAGGGGTAAAACAGCACTCACCCCAAACAGGCATAATAGTCCTTTTGGACTTTTGATCCAGCGTATTCGCTGTGGATCTTGAATCAGCCAACGAATCCCGAAAACAGCCAAGACGATTAAAAGGGCAAAGAGTAAGGGTTTATTGAGCCATTGAAGTTGCAACCATTCCTTATGGACTGGTATTTTATTCTCGATCGTCCGTGTGCAGGCAGTTAGATCAAACATTTAGACCAATCAAATCATCTAATTTTTCAAGTTGCTCGTTTCAAAGGATTACAGTTAGTCAGCTTTGTTTTTTTCTGGGTTAATCCTGTTCTCAAGCTGCGTCATGATATTGTTGTCTTGGTAGCCCGAACATAGAAAAAAGTACAACTCTCATAATGGTTTGGCACGTTGATGTTTATCGCTGTCTATTACGCGATACCCATGAGCAACCATTATTTATGAAAGTTATTAATGGTTAATGCCACACATTCCTTTACATATGATGGCTTATCCCCCTAATAGGTTGCCACTCTTAGCAAATTGGTGTCTTAGTATAGAGTTTCTTTGGTTTATTCTTGAGAAACCCCTTGTGATTCGATACGTTGCTGTTGCCCGTATTGCTTAGCTGCCTGTAACAGGTTCTTCAGAACTGGACTGTCCACTTGAGGTGAGCGATCGGGATGAAACAATCCTTGTAAGGAATAACCGACTAACCCAAGGTATTCTCTGATCGTGAGAAAAGCTGTGGATTTAAAGCCGAAGCTAGGGGGTAATGGAGTGGGATGAGGAATAACGGTAAAACCATTGGCGCGGAACAAAAGTAGCGATCGCCACATATGCGGCCCATCAGTAACCAACAAAATTTTCCGAATTTGCTGTGGATGTAGGATGGCGGCTGAGAAAAGAGCATTTTCCCATGTGGTTCTAGAACAATTTTCCCCATCTACTGCTGGATTAGGAATGCCTTTTGCCTTTATTTGCGGAATCAATTCATAGGCATCGATGAAACCACTAACAAAAATCATCGGTGCTCGTTTAGTTTGCCAAAGCTCAGCAGCAGCAGTAATTCGCTCTTTTCCTAATTTTGGCCCTCGGCCCAATACGACAATCACTTGTGCTGTTTCCCCAGTATCAGTGGGCAGAAAAGCCACCAATCCCTTCGCTGCCACAATAAAGATTAGCGGTATGCTAGCAGTGATACAAAGTAGCGATATAATTACTTTCCGACTCCTTAACCAACGTCTTGCTTTTTTATTTTGGAGAATCCAACGAATTCCGAAAATCACTAAACTGATGAACACGACGAGCAACAATTGCTTGCGCCATCCCATCTCAGACCAATCCGTGAACACAGGCAATCTGAACACGGAGTAGGGAATTGGGCGAAAGCAAGAACGTAATTCAAACATAATATTCCAGTAGATTAGACGTTTCTTGTCAGGTAGCTATACCTATCTATGTCAGTTTTACCGATTTCAATTTACCCTGTTGGTATCGGTACGTGAATCCGCAATGAATCATGAATAGTCCGTGTTTAAGTACCGCTAAACTCACACCTAAATCTGAATTATTGAAATTGTTACTCTGAAGATAGATAAAAGATAGAACAAAATGCGTATTTGGCAAGCTGATTTTTATCGCCGTCCGCTAAAGGATGCAACGGGGCAAGTGTTGTGGGAATTGTTGATTTGTGACTCAACACGACGCTTTACTTATCAAGCCTTGTGCCCCCAGTCGGAAGCGAATGCTAACTGGTTGGTTTCCCAGTTGCGGCAGGCAGATGGTGAGAATTTCCCGGATATCATTCAAGTATTTCGACCCCAGTCACTGAGTTTAATGGAAGTAGCTGCTCAACAACTGGGGATTAAGGTAGAAGGGACGCGGCGCACTCCGGCGTTGAAGCAATGGTTACAGGAACGGGCGTCGCAATCCTTGAAGCAGGAAAATTACACGGGAGAGGCTTATAATCCCATTGCCGTGGATAAACCGCCGCCTTTGCCGTTGCCAGAAAATCTCTGGGGCGATCGCTGGCGCTTTGCGTCTCTTCCTGCGGGAAACCTTGAGGAAGCGTTTAGCGATCGCCCAATCCCGATTTTGCAGATGCCTGAATTTCTTTTACCCCTTAAGTTGGGTATTGCCTCAAGCGTACCTATTCCGGGTGTAATTATTGACGGTGGACGGCAGTCGATGCAACTTGCCCGTTGGCTTCAAGATGCCCAACCCGTCTCGTTGAACTACATTGCTGGTGCGCCCGATGGGTTAATTTTAGAAGCTGGATTGGTCGATCGCTGGGTTGTTGCTACATTTGAGGATAAAGAGGTGGCCGCAGCAGCACGGACTTATGAGCAGCGCAAGGTATTGAGTCGGGGATTGCACTTTTTGCTCGTGCAACCGGATGATTCAGGGAGGACGTATACGGGTTTTTGGTTATTGCGAACAGAAGACTGACGCGATCGCTTTTCCTGCCACAAAATGCCGCACCCAAGCAAGACAACAAAGGATGGCTTTCGGCTCAGAGCTTGCCTTCTTAGCTGAATATCGAGATTATGCGATCGCGCCAAAGGCACAAGGTATTCAATTTCTATCAACAGAGGTAGACTAGCTTGTAATGTGAAAGGGGCAAGTTGCGTACTTCTAGAAGTAGCATTCAACTACCACCAGAATCTAGCAGGAATCAGAGACAACGATTTTTCAGCTAAAAATAGAAAAATTGCTGATTATACGTCATAGTCGGATTTGGAGAAATAGATTAAATGGAATATTTAGCTGTTTATTGACGAATTCATTAACAAGAAAACTCTCCTGATTACTCTTAAATAGTTTCACTCTGTGAGGTTTAGTCCTTCAGGGGGATACATTTGTTCGGACTATTCCATTAATCTTTGACGTAGAAGAAACCTATGTCTTTGGAGAAAGTCTGCAATGAATAAGGAACAACTTCCCAAGCCAGAAGTTGGTGTTGATGTTGATACCTATGATCGCGGGATTGTCCCTGCTGAAACCGCAGCGCGTAAAGAAAGAGAGGGAGATGGGTTCAAGTCAGTTCCGCATGATGATAGACCAGAAACTAGAGGTTATACGGTAGACAAAGAGGGACTTGCCGATAACTTTGCCATTGAACCTGAAATGTATGTCAATGAGCCGGGAGACTTAAGAGAAAAAGAAGAAGAACTGAAGGCTGAGCGCCTCGAAGAGTTCAAAGACATCAACGAAGATAAAGAGGGTCAGCTAACGATGGATTCTGACCAGCGTGGCAAGGGACAAGGAATTATCTAATTTCAACAGTTTGGTGCTTGGCAACGTCTCCTTAATGTGATATGTCCTTGAAAAAGATGATTGCTTAAGCTAAACCCAAAAATTGGATACATCAGGAATAACGCAGCTGGCTTGAGTCAGCTGACTTTTTTATGTTTTGCTTCCGCTTTGCCGCTACAATATCTTGGCGTTACGCAAGGAACGGGGCAAAGATGATGGCTCAGGCAAAGATTGGGATTATTGGTGGTAGTGGGCTTTATAAGATGGAGGCCCTCACAGATGTGGAAGAGGTACAGGTTGATACCCCCTTTGGTGCGCCCTCGGATGCCTTAATTGTGGGAACGCTGGAGGGAACCAAAGTCGCTTTCCTCGCCCGTCATGGTCGAAATCATCATCTCATGCCCTCTGAATTGCCATTTCGGGCCAATATTCATGCCATGAAGCAGTTAGGGGTGGAGTATCTCATCTCCGCTTCAGCCGTGGGTTCTCTCAAG
>JBFLZA010000562.1:0-6127 GCA_040756535.1 Cyanobacteriota bacterium | reverse complement strand
GGTGTGACCGATCGCATAAAATAGCCCCTTAACCTGTAGGTCACGCTCTTGGCCCGTGTTGGTATCGCGGACTTTCACCCCAGTCATCCGATCATTCTCCCCAACAACATCCACTGGTTCGGTGTTCCAGTGAACCGTAATTCTGGGATTATTCAACACCCGGTCTTGCATGGCTTTGCTCGCCCGCATCTGGTCGCGCCGCACTAGCAAATGAACGTGAGAGCCGTACTTTGTTAAATAAACCGCTTCCTCAGCCGCTGAGTCACCTCCTCCAACTACTGCCAGTTCCACACCGTGGAAGATTGGAGTCGCACCATCACAGATGGCACAGGCAGAAATTCCTCGGCTCCAGAACTCTCCTTCACAAGGGAGTCCCAACCGTTTTGCTGTGGCACCCGTCGCAATTACGACACTGTAAGTTCTAATTTCCCGTTCCTCAGAGCGGACAATAAAAGGACGCTGACTCAGATCGACAAAGATAACATCTTCGGTGTAGCACTCTGTTCCCCAGCGTTGAGCCTGTGTTTTCATTCGTTCCATCAGCTGCGGACCGGTAATTCCTTCGGGAAAACCGGGAAAATTCTCCACTTCCGTCGTAGTCATCAATTGACCACCCGGAAGCCCTCCCGCCTGAAATCCTTCAAACATAACAGGCTTAAGATTTGCTCGTCCCGCATAGATCGCAGCTGTATATCCAGCAGGCCCAGAGCCGATAATTACGAGGTTTTCTACGGTTGGGTTTGACATATAAATAAACTCATAACGACTACGCATAATCTAGTATAACGGTTTTTTCGCTTTACACAGTAGGACAGCGCTAAATTCAATGAGGACAACCCAATCGCGATGGTATGTCGGCTAATGCACCCAGACAGAGATAACTGACCAGCCAAAATCTTCCCCTCCCCCACTCCCCCTCTTTTCTCGGAGGTGTCACAAACTTCTGCCAGAATGCAGGAGGTACACGGGTGAGTTGATTTTGATGCGAAAAGGGAATCCTTAAAGTAAAATTCCACTCTGTTAGCCTCAATGCTAACTAACCTCTTGAGAAAACCCCATAGGAGATCGTTCTAATGAATGAGAATAATGCTGAAGTCTTAGAAAAAATTCGTAAACAATTTGATACTGGCCCTTATCCTAGAAAACCCCTAGAGGACTCTCCCAAAGACGATCCTAGTTTTCTCTATATTCATAACTTAGTAACTCCCTACTACCTGAGAAACCAAAAATTTGTTGAAACCGAAGGCAAAGTCATTTTAGATGCAGGATGTGGAAGCGGTTACAAGTGTTTAGCATTAGCTCATGCTAATCCCGGAGCTAGAATTATTGGTATTGATTTATCAGAAGAGTCTGTCAAGCTGGCTAAAAAACGTTTAGACTATCATGGATTTTTAGATACAGAATTTCATGCTTTACTAATTGAAGAATTGCCTCAATTAGGTATACAATTTGATTACATCAATTGTGATGATGTTCTTTATTTATTGCCCGATCCAAAGATTGGGTTAGAAGCTATGCAATCGGTTTTAAAGCCTGAGGGCATCATTCGGGCTAACTTGCATAGTTTAATGGGAAGAGCGCACTTTTTCCGAGCTCAAACTGCCTTTACGATGATGGGGTTAATGGATGAAAACCCAGGAGAATTAGAAATCGATCTAGTTAAGCAAGTCATGGGAGGCTTAAAGGATAATGTTCTCCTCAAGAGACAAGCTTGGGGACCTCAGTTTGAAAACAGTGTACAAATAATCTTAGCTAATTATTTACTTCAGGGTGATAAAGGTTCTACCATTCCGGAAATGTTTTCTGCATTAAGAGCCGCTAATCTAGAATTTATTAGAATGGTGAATTGGCGGCAATGGGACTTGATGGATTTGTTCAAAGAGCCAGAGAATTTACCCGTATTTCTGGCAATGAGCTTGCCAGAAACCTCGATTGAACAACAGCTGCATTTATACGAACTTCTAAATCCTGTCCATCGACTGTTCGATTTTTGGTGTGGACATTCTAATCAAGCTCAACCTTTTGTACCCGTTGAGGAATGGATACCCTCAGACTGGCAAAACGCCCAGGTACACCTACATCCTCAGCTGAAGACATCCATCATGAAAGAAGATCTCCTCGGGTGCATTACACAGCTTCATCCCTTTGAACTGAGTAAGTATCTGCCCATCGCAGGACAAACAAGTGTAGTAGACAGTACGATTGCTGCGTGCATCCTCCTCCCTCTATTAGAGTCTGCCCAAACAGTAGCGTCTTTGGTGGAGCGCTGGCAGAAACTACGACCTGTAAATCCTGCAACCTCAGAGCCGACAACACAGGAGGAGGCTTTTGCAATTATCACCCAAGCCCTATCCGGGTTAGAAGCGTTTGGCTACGTGCTCCTAGAATGTCAGCCCTAATTGACTGATATTGCCCCCAAGAAAAATTTTTCAGTAGGGTGATAGGAAAAGTTAAGGGACTGGGTAAGCTACATCCAGGTGTCATACATCAAGCATCACAGACCTCAAGGAGACAATTACCTATGAAGCTCGAATTTCAAGCTAAGTTCCTGCAACACTTGAACAAGAAGAAAAAAAAGGAAGAGGGCTTCACTCTGATTGAACTGCTGGTCGTCATCATCATTATTGGGATTCTGGCGGCTATTGCTTTACCTTCGCTGCTCGGTCAAGTTGCTAAAGCTAAGCAAGCGGAAGCCAAGAACAATACTGGAGCTGTTAACCGGGCACAACAGGCTTACTACCTGGAATGGCAATGTTTTACAACATCGCTGACAGACTTAGGTGTCGGGATTAAGACTGCAACTGAAAATTACGACTACGTGATCAAGGGGGTAGGAGCTGACACTTGCCCAACAACCATAACGAACAAAGCAACGGCTAAAAAGCCAGCGCTCAGAAGCTATGCAGGAATAGTCGGAACGGTTGTCGGTAACACAGAAACCAGTGAACCCCTGACTGTCGCCTTCGCTTGCGAGTCGAATTCACCCCAGACAGATCCGATAGAAACCGCTAATGATGGCACCACACAATGCCCAGCGGGAACAAAGGATTTGGCGTCAGCCAAGGGCGGTGGAACCTAAGGGTTCAATACGATTTTGGTATTCCTAGCCATTGGGGGCTAAAGGTTTTGAGAAAAGTGGGTAGTTTCAGTCACAACTACTCACTTTGCTTTGTTGGGGACTTTTTTTCATGAGTGTTCAATCGTCAACCAAGTTTTCAGGGCAATGGCAGGAACAGGGGTATCAGTTGCTGTTGGGAGGAAGCTATGATCGGGCAGCGACATTGTACGAACAAGCGATCGCGGCTGAACCTGGAGTCAAGTCCCATTATTGGTACCTGGGACTAGCGTTGTTATTGCAGGGGCAAGAAGCTCAAGCTCAAACAACTTGGCTCATGGGGCTCATGGAGGGTGAGCCGAGTCAAGTGGAGGAATGGACAGAGGAACTCAAGCAGGTACTGCAAGCCGAAGCAACTCGGCGAGAGGATCTGGGAGAAAATGCTGTAACTGAGACCATTCGACAGCATATTAGAGAGCTTGATTCTACAAATGTTGATAATTTGTTACATTTAGTTCAACTGGCGATCAAGCAGAAAACCTATACCGGTGATGAACTCAACGATTTAGGTATCATTGAACTCCTCCAATCTGAGCCATTAGTAGATGTAGACTTGGAGCTATTGCTTGATGTGTTGCAGGATGTATTAGATTCTGCCCCTTGGCATACATCCTCGGTGCAATTGGCAAAAGCTTGTCTGCCCTATATCCACTCAGAAACAACTTGTAGGGTGTTTCTGAATACCTTGTTGAGAGCAGGGGTAGACATTGGCTATGCTCAAAAGCAACCAGGAGTAGCGGTACAGCTCCTTGAACTGGGTGTACGTTTGGATGCCAAAAATACAGAGTTCTTACGCCACTTAGCCACCTGCTATCAAAATTCCGAACAATATGAGCAGGGTATCGAAACAGCTAAACTCTTATATTCTCTTTTAGAATCATTACCCGATAAAGCGACGGCTAACCATGTAATTCTTCGGGGATTAATGAGTGCTGGTGGGCATTGGCAAGAAGCGGATGCAGCCTGCCAACAGCAGGAGACACTCCTCACATCACTGCTTGAGGAAAGACCAATTCCGCTTGATTCCCTGACCATTTCACGACTCCTCAATTCCAATTATTTTGTTCCATATTTTCGGGACGAGCCGAAAGAATTTAGACAACTTCAAAATCAATTAGCGGAGTTTTGCCAAGCAAATACGGAAATTCAGGCAAAGGAAAAAATTGAGAAATACCGTCAGCGGCATTTCGAGCGTCAGGGACGAGGGGTTAGTCAGAAACCGCTGAAAATTGGCTATCTATCTTACTGTTTAAGGCAGCATTCGGTTGGTTGGTTAGCCAGATGGTTGTTTCGGCACCATGACCGTGAGCGCTTTCAGATTTATGCTTATTTTGTAGCCTGTAATCCTGTTTATGACCCTTTACACGAGTGGTATCTTAGCCAAGTTGACCAAGCCTACAATTTAACCAGTAAAGAAGAAATTGCCGAGCAAATTTTTCAAGACGAAATCGATATTCTCATTGACTTGGATAGCCTCACCCTTGATGTGAGCTATCAAGTTGTCGCCCTAAAACCGGCTCCCATTCAAGTCACTTGGTTGGGTTGGGATGCATCAGGCATCCCCACAGTTGATTACTTTATTGCCGATCCATACGTTTTGCCGGACTCGGCTCAAGAGTATTACAGCGAAAAAATCTGGCGCTTACCCCAAACCTATATCGCTGTAGATGGGTTTGAGGTGGATGTGCCAACACTGCGCCGCGAAGAACTCGATATCGAGAGTGATGCGGTAGTGTATCTCAGTGCTCAACGGGGATTTAAGCGCAATCCTGAGACAGCACGACTGCAAATGAAGATTATTAAGGAAGTACCCAATAGCTACTTCTTAATCAAAGGAGGAGCTGATGAAGCAGCGATTAAAAGCTTATTTACCCAGATAGCCCAAGAAGAAGGGGTAGAGAGCGATCGCCTACGTTTTTTAAAGGGCGATCTCACAGAATCAATTCACCGAGCTAATTTGGGGATTGCGGATGTTGTTTTAGATACATTTCCCTACAATGGAGCAACCACAACGCTCGAAACGCTCTGGATGTGCATCCCCTTGGTGACGCGAGTAGGTGAACAATTTGCCGCCCGTAACAGCTACACGATGATGCTCAATGCTGGCATTACAGAAGGCATTGCCTGGACGGATGAAGAGTATATCCAGTGGGGTGTGCGATTGGGGAAAGATGAAGCGCTACGGCAAACAATCTCGTGGAAACTGCGGCAATCCAGGAAAACGGCGCCCTTGTGGAATGGCAAGCAGTTTACTCGTGAGATGGAAAAGGCATACGAGCAGATGTGGCAGAGGTACGCTGAAGAGTCTGGCTGATATTGACTAGAGCCTCTGCTACTCGTGCAAACACACCTGCCCAATCTCCGGGTTGAGACTGGCGGAATAAACGCATACTGGGATACCACGGACTGTCCTCTCGCTCTAGCATCCATCTCCAGTCAGCCCTATGGGATAAAAGTACCCAAACTGGACGCCCCAAGGCTCCGGCTAGATGAGCAACTGCGGTATCCACAGAAATCGTCAGATCGAGCTGTGCTATTACAGCCGCTGTATCAGCAAAATCAGTCAACTGACTACTCAAATCTTGGAGCGGTACTTGGCTCGAAAGCTGGGCGATTTCTTCTACGGGTGTCCCTTTTTGCAAACTATAGAAAGCAATGCCTGGTATGGGCAAAATTGGCAAAAAGTCCTTTAGGGAACAGGAACGAATGCGATCGCTGAGATTGTCTGGACTACCCGCCCAGACTATCCCTACTTTCAGATCAGCTTCCGGGGGCTTCTCCAGTCTAAAACTAGAGGAATGAGGCGGATTTAGGTAGGGAATTTGGGCTGGCACTATTTCTAGGGTTGTCCCCATAATATGGGGCAAGCTGAGAAGCGGTGCGTGAACATCAAACTCAGGTAACGGTGTTCCTCTGGGAACGACTTGCTCGACACCAGGAAACGTTTGCAGCAATTGGACGAGCGACTGGTAACATTCCACAACCACATGGCCACCCCGCGCTTGTACTAAA
>JBFLZA010000561.1:0-6149 GCA_040756535.1 Cyanobacteriota bacterium | reverse complement strand
GAGACGGGATTGTCGCTGTTGATCTGCTCTTTGGTTGGCGATCGCTCGCGCTTCCTTCTCATTCTTGAAGATTTCAAACTCATCACCTGCTGCTGGCACCTCACTTAAGCCCAGCACTTCTACGGCAAAGGATGGAGTGGCGGTGTCCACTCTTCGGCCTCGGTCATCAATCATCGCCCTGACTTTACCTAAAGCAGAGCCAGCCACGAGAATATCACCGACACGCAAAGTTCCATTTTGTACCAAAAGCGTAGCCACTGGCCCTCTGGTTTTATCCAGGTTGGCTTCAATCACTGTACCTTTGGCAGGTCGCTCTGGGTTGGCTTGGAGGTCTTCGACTTCCGCCACCAACAGAATCATCTCCAGCAGCGTATCCAGATTTTCATGTTGGATCGCACTGACAGGAACCATAATCGTGTCGCCACCCCACTCTTCTGGCACCAAACCGTATTCGGTTAATTCTTGCTTAACGCGCTCAGGCTGGGCTTCGGCTTTGTCAATTTTGTTGATGGCAACCACGATGGGAACTTCAGCGGCTTTGGCGTGGCTAATCGCTTCTATTGTTTGAGGTCGAACCCCATCATCGGCAGCAACCACGAGGATAGCGATGTCGGTTACTCTTGCTCCTCTTGCCCGCATAGCTGTAAAGGCTGCGTGACCTGGGGTATCGAGGAAGACAATCTGCTGAGCATTGCCGTCTTGTTCCACATCCACATGGTAAGCACCGATGTGCTGGGTAATCCCACCTGCTTCGCCTTGAGCCACCTTGGTGTGACGAATCGCGTCGAGTAGAGAGGTTTTCCCGTGGTCTACGTGACCCATAATCGTCACTACGGGTGGACGCAACTGGAGGTTTTCCAGGTCACTTTCGTTCACCATTTCAGTGACTTTCCGGGCTTGCGCTTCGGGTTCGGCTGTCTCAATCTTGACTCCTAGCTCTTCACCAATCACGGTAATGGTTGCCAGATCCAAGCTTTGAGTGATATTGACCGCCATGCCTTTGAGGAACAGAATTTTAACAATTTCTGTATCCTGAGCTACCAAGGCTTGAGCCAGTTCTTGGACAGTCATGCTGCCCGTAACCACTAGCGTTTCTGGGCGATCGCGTTTTGGTTCCGTTTCGTGGCGTCGATTGCGATCGCGGAACCTACTCGATTTTCTCCTCGCTTTAACAGCCGTTGCGGTCGAGGCTGCTGTAGTGGGTGACTTGACAGCAGACGTCTTTTGTTTTTGAGGACGGGCGACAGCAAGGTTTACGGGTACAGGAGTCTCCAGATCAAGTACTTCTTCCCAATCCTCTTCATCCTCGAGGAGCGGTTTCATGCGCTTGACCTTAGCACCCCCTTTGGCCAACTTAGCCTTAGAGTCTTGTCCTTCGTCAATTTCCTCTTCTTTGCGCTTTTTCCCTATCTTGACAGGACGAGGCAGATGTGGACGCTCCAGCAATTCTTCGGGTTCGTCTCGGAGATCGTCCGATTCCACTTCCAGCCCCTTCGCTTGGGCCGAAGCTATAGCTGGCTTTGGCATCAAGATGATCGGAGGCGTTTCCGGTTCCACGGAACGTTTGGGTTTAACTCGTCGAAGTTCTACCACCGATTGGGGTTTAGGCGTTGCCTGCTCTGATGTAGCGGCAACTTCTGTGCGACGCACAGGTTTTTCAACCGTCGTTTTCTTCGGTGTTTCCAACGGCGGCTGATTGTTCTTTTGTTTAGCCTTAGCCGGTTTCTGGGTCGGCCGCTCGTCTTGGCTAGGTTGGGGTGTGGGAGCCACAGAAAGACCCGGCCGCATGGGGGGTTGAACCAGCTGCGGTTTTTCGAGAACGGTATTCACTTCTGATGTGATTTCTGCTCGTTCCTCTTCTACTGCCTGAGCTTGAGGCTTTACTACACTCGCTTGGGGAGGAGTGGCAACCGCAGCAGGTTCAGTCTGAGCCGGTGCGGGTTTGGGTCGCTGAACTTCTACTGTCGGTTTAGCTTTCAACGTTGCCTGTTCTGGTGCAGAGGCAACGGGAGTGAAATCAACTGGGCTTTCAGGAGCGGTTTGGGCCGTTTTCTCTACCGACTGAGCGCTTGTTTGCTCTGTACGATCAGGTTCGTCGAAGGTGTTCCCGTTCTCCGCAGGGGTACTCGCAGGAGAGGAGAGTGCGGGTTCTGCGCTCTCGCTTTTTGAGGCAGGCTGCTCTTCCTGAACCCTCTGGGGTGGGGGTGCTATCGGTGGAACCGAAATCGATTTTACGGGGGGTTTAGTCAGTTCGGGTTGTGCAGGAGCCTCTTTTGCTGCTGGTGTGACTTCCGATATCTGGCTGGTACGAGAAGTGCGATCGCTGCTCACCCCATCTTCAGAAGGCTCTGTGCGTCCCGTTGGTCGAGTTGGTGCCGTCGGCTTCATGGGTGCGATCGGCGATGAGTAGGGTCGGGGGGATTGAAGAGACTCTACTGAAGATTGGGGCGATCGCGCAGCGGTTTGTAGCCCTTTTGAATTGGAATTGGAGCGATCTAAAGTCTTGGGTTTACGAATTTCCAAAATTTGCTGTTTGTGGGAAAAACTAGGATTGGACTGTGCGGTTGGAGCCACTTCTGAGTGAGTCCGGGAGTGTGTAGCACTTGATTTCTCGCGTGAAGACGCTCCGACAGGAGTCTGTTTTCCTGCCACCACACGAATGCGTTCTGCATCCGTATCTCTAATAGTACTGCTATGGCTTTTTACAGCAATGTTGAGCTGGTTGCAAATTGCTAACAGCTCTTTGTTATCCACTTTTAATTCTTTGGATAGGTCGTAGATTCTTACTCGGTCGTTGTCCATTCATTTCTCTCCTTTCTGTTGTAGGCTAGTGTAGGTTTAAATTTTAAGGACATCATCATTCCTCCCAGATTTTATAGAATTATAAACGTATCTAAGCTTTGATAAAAGTAATACTATTAAAATTCATCCCATCCAAACAACGATAATTAGCTAATTTGAAGCAACCCTAGCCCTAATCTATCAAATATCAAATCAATGATAATTCGGTTTATTGCTAACGCACGGGATGAATTACCGTACTCTTTCATCCTCACGGATGGAATGATGACTCAATTAGTGTTATAACAGTTTTCCCTCTCTTATGCTATGTATTTCAAATAAGGTTATGCCAAAAGCTAAGTTCATTAAGAAAAAATTAAATAAATATCTTATTGAAACTCTATGATTTAGGCATCCCGTTGTCAGCTCAGCCCACCCCTTAAATCCTAGTTATTCTTGATTCAGGGAGAGACTAATAACTAATAAGATTAGCTAACCTTTCCTGAGTCGCTCAAAGAGTAATAGTTACTAGTCTTTGGCTAAAGCTTGAGTGATACCGTAAGCGGTTGACATCACCAGCACTAGCTCACTACACAAATTAAACAGCGGTATCGAACCGCTAAGTGTGAGGAAAGCCACCTCACCAAACTCTGGGATTGGGGCTGTAGAATTCCCAGACCCCAATTCCCAGTGTAGAGGTACTAATTCAGTCAAGCTGGATAAATCCGCAAGCGACGATTGGGTTCTTCACCGACACTGCTGGAATTGAGACAGTAATGCTCAACCAACTCATGTTGCATCTTCCGTACTCTAGCAGAGCGAGGCAACAACTCCATCGATTTTCCCAGAGGAAGCACAACTTGTTCCACAGCTCGTCTTGCTTCTTCTAGGGCGTCAAGATCATCGTCACTCCCACTGGAGAAGACCCGTTCAGGCTCATCGGTTATCTCTAGATTATCCATACCCAGCACCTGCCGTAAAGTCCGGGTAATTTGAGAGATACTGTTGGCTTTCACCATGTAAATGGGTGCTTGATAGTCAGAAGCCATGCGCTGTAAGTTAGCGTGTTTTCGCGCATAAGATTTGAGCGATAAGACCGCGTCAGCACTTTCCATATCCTGAGCCAGTACGACTGGCAAGGAAAGCATCTGGATGACTTGCTCTAACTGGTTCCGGCTAACACCGTAGGGGTAAATGCGTACTCTCGAACCTTCGCCGTTGGTACTCCATCCGTTAGCAGGGGGATTCCTGTGCTGAGTCCAATTTTGGAGCTGCTCAGATGAGTGATCCCACTCCCATTCTCCTGAAATCCTGCCCTGGTTCTGCACTTGGGGAAATGGTAAAACCTGGGAAGCCACACGATTTTTGTTGGATTTGGGGGAGTACGACGAGGGGGATGAAGCAGAGGACACCCCTGATGGAATTCTAGGCATTTCGTGCGTAATCGTCACCTGACCGTTGTTATTCACGGTTCTCACTTGCAGAGAAGGTTGATTTCCCCGCAGGAGACTGTCTACCGTATCCGCAACGCTTTCATCTACCACCCAGCGCTGCCGCTCCAGCATTTCCACAGCCACTTCAAAGGTGGGTGGAGCTTTACGCTCCAAAACTGTCTTCTGGCTACCCCGTCGTCTGGCTTCTTCATCCCCAAGAGTAACGGACCCAATACCACCCACTAAGTCCGATAAGGTTGGGTTTTTGATCAAGTTTTCCAACTGAATCCCGTGAGCAGTACCGACGAGTTGCACACCCCGTTCAGCAATGGTTCGAGCGGCTTGCGCTTCCAGTTCTGTCCCTATTTCATCAATCACGATGACTTCTGGCATGTGGTTTTCTACCGCCTCAATCATCACTTGATGCTGAAGTTCAGGACGAGTGACTTGCATTCGTCTTGCTCTCCCAATCGCTGGGTGAGGAATATCGCCATCACCAGCAATTTCGTTGGAGGTATCGATAATGACGACGCGCTTATGCAACTCATCTGCAAGCACGCGAGCAATTTCCCGCAGTGCAGTCGTTTTCCCCACACCAGGACGACCGAGCAGCAGGATAGACTGACCTGTTTCTACCAAGTCGCGAATCATCGCAATTGTGCCGTAGATTGCCCGTCCCACGCGACAGGTCAAACCAATAATCTCACCGGTTCGGTTGCGAATGGCGCTGATACGGTGCAGGGTTTGCTCAATTCCGGCACGGTTATCCCCACCAAAGTAACCGACCTGCTGAATACAATCTTGAAGCTGCTCTGCTGAGATGGGTGTTTCTGAAAGATACTCAGAGCGGTTGAAAAAGCGAGCTTCTGGAAGGCGACCCAAATCCATGACCACTTCAATCAAGTTGTCTCGCTCTGGGTGCTGTTCTAAAACCTGTCTAATATCTGCTGGCAAAATAGCCAGCAATTTCTGGAGATCGTCTGTCTGCATATTTTCTATCTCTTCCACTGCAAGAGGGCTCCCGTTACACCAAAGAGTTAACGGTGAGAGTGTCAATAAAGCGTTTTCTAGGAGATCAAAAGGAATGAAGGGCAAGATAAGCTTTTAGGCATCTCAGAAAGCTGGTTTAGGCTGACGGGGTGACGGGGGGACTCCAAAGAGGGATTGATCGTTTTCCCCAAAACCCGACAATATGCAAATTAGATGCGCGTTAGCTTAGCGCCGGAAGGTTTCAATCTTCTGTCAAGAGCTAGGACATGAAAAATAAGGGAAGTGACGTAAGAAATCTTGTCGCTAGGGGAAGTTAAGCGTCTTTACAACATTGATTTTGAGTTGGGAAAGAAAGTTTTTAGGTTATCGGGAAAGTTTATTAAATGAATCTTTGAGGATAATAACTTTTCACTTGGCTACTTTTCCTTGGGAAAACGGAGCTTTGTTTTGATTTGTTGTAGCGGCTTTGTGAAGGGAGTCCGTTTGATGTAACAAAGGCACTAATCACCAAACACAGGTGTTGTAGAGGCACTACGCGCTCCTTACCTGTTCTCTTGCTTCACATTTATCATTGTGCTTAATTTTAACGAAAGTAACCGTGTGGACGTTACGACTAGCGGAGTAGAGATTTCTCTACTCCTGCGTGTGAAAAGCATTGCTCAATCAGAAACACTCACTGTTTCAGGAGCGACAGGCTGATTGGGAAGGGTTTCAGCAAGTTGACTCAGGTGAGCGATCGCATTACTTTAGCATTTGTAGCGACAGCTTCTGCGGAAGTAGCGACAGCTTCTCCATTCATAACAACTGCTTAAGTTGTTGTAGCGACAGCTTTAACGTTACTTATAATTACGGGAGTGTTGGTAATACCAATTTCCCGTGAACATGCTACACAATCCGATCCCCCCCCGCCCCCCATCAAAAGGGGGGCGAAAAAATACAACTGTT
>JBFLZA010000560.1:0-6168 GCA_040756535.1 Cyanobacteriota bacterium | reverse complement strand
CTGCCTCAGTAGCAATTGAATTTCTTGCTTCTCCTCTGTGGAGAGGCTTTTGATTGCCTCGATTACATCACTAAAGCTCATAGCCTGAAACATCGTGTAGGACTTACTTAATCAATCTAGCATGACGATGATTTCTTAGGATGAGTACCCACATAAGGCTGATTCAAGGTCGATTGTCTACCCGCAATCTCAACCTAACCGCGATCGCATCCTTGGAACGCTAATAGCAAACTTCATCTTGACGGATATGCAAAGCAGAAGTATATGTTGGGGTTCCTTGCGTTAACTCAAGCTATGGCGATAAGCGATCGCACGCAACCAACGCTCAAACCAGCAGTCCAGTGCAGCGCAGTTGTTAGTTCGCGCCAACTCTAGGTTCTTTTGCCAAAATTTATAGCACTCTGTTTTGGATTAGAGAGTAACTAGGCTCAACGTAATGATGCCTATCTATTTTTAAAATTGAGAGTATAACCAGCTCTATACAAATGTTTAGGAACCTGAACACACTTGACAAATAAGGCTCTTCTACTATGCTGGAATTCAAATATTCGTGTGTTGTTTTATTCCTAAAATCGAATGAGTCCTTGATTTCGTCATTTGTGTAGGTCAAGCCATGATCTATTAGTGTTTTTAGAAACTTTTTCAAAGTCCCTGAATTTTTCTTGATTCCAATTACTGCTTTAATCCGCTCATATTCCTCATTTTCATGATGAGAAAAATTTTCACTATTACCTAACGCCTCTAGAATTCGCCAAAACGCTTCTACTCTTTCATAGCTATACGGTAAATTCAATGTTTCGTTGTATCTCATTAAAAGCATCTCAATATGCTTCTTTTCAAGCTCGTTAAAGTTTGCATATGTTGAAATTGCGTTTGTCAAGCACCCCTGCGTAGCCGAATAAGGTACTAATGGTTCTCCGTAGCCAATTGAATCAATAAACTCTCCTGCTGCAAACGGTGGCATTGCAAGTATGATTCGATCCCCGCTAGTCAGTTTTGGGCAGCCAAATATAACTCTTCTTCGTTGATAGAAGGTTAATAAATAAGTAACGAAAAGCTGAAGAAACAAATTTACTTTCTCTGTATAAGCGTATGAATCATCACTATTGAAAGAAGGATAAATTATCCTCAAATAGCCAGTATTTGCACAAGCTCTAAAATTATGTCCTATTTTTTGCTTGTTTTCTAATGAATTAAATTCAAGAAAATCTTTCTCTACGGGGAAATGATCCTGATCGTTAAAAAGCTCGAAAAATACATGAGCTTGTTGTCCATTTACATCTTTGAGATTAGTAAACGTATAATCAAATTTTATTGGCTGCTCAACTAGGCAACCAAAAAACAAATTATATACATAGGTGTCTTTGTATTGCATATTTTACAAAATTTAGTTTAATCAAAAAGGTTATTTTGTGCTTGTTCCACTAATCATCTTAAAATACTATAGCTCTCCTGGGATTATTGTAAAAAAGTTACATAAAATATAAAAAATTTGATTCTGAGTGGAACAAAGTGAAGCGAAGAATCTACCAGATGCTTCACTTTGTTTCGTTCAGTATGATTTGTTTCGTTCAGTATGATATAAAGCATAAATTTTGCTTATCACTGATCAAGTTAGAAGAGCCAATACTATCTTACTGATAACCTTATGTTAACTTGGCTTGGAAGGGTTTCTTGTCCTTACGGTGGCACTGATAACTCAAAATTTAACTCCGCCAAACCTGGACTCATCCTGCACTTTTGTGGTCTAATACCCTCTACATTGTCCCTTCTTGACTTTAAACTTGTGGCTTACTTAATGGGTGGTATAGGAGTTGAACCTATCTCTGCGGGTTAAAAGCCCGCTGCACAGCCGCTATGCCAACCACCCGCACAAACGAAACTGCCAGAGTGGGACTCGAACCCACAACCCTCCGATTAACAGTCGGATGCTCAGCCATCGAGCTATCTGGCATTAACCCCTTACCCAAGAGTTGAACTTGGCTACCATTCTTAGGAGGAATAGGTCTGCATCCCGCAGGTAAGGGAAAAGTTACCCCGTGCAAGTCGAAAAAGCATTTGGTTTTGTCGGTAGAGAGCCGAGTATGTATGCTTTGTCTGTCAGGTTACGGGTAAAAATTGGCTCCGGGAGTAGGACTCGAACCTACAACGCCGTAGTTAACAGCTACGGACTCTACCACTTGAGCTATCCCGGAATAACCCCTCGCCCAAGAGTCGAACTTGGTCGCCAGCCTTCGGAGGGCTAGGTCTGCATCCCGCAGGCAAGGGAAACCCCTCTGGATGGAGTCGAACCATCACAACCGACGTTCGTAGCGTCAGCGCTATATCCGTTAGCAGAGGGAAATCCACTGGGAAGGTACTGCCCCTTCTATAGCCGCGTTATCAGCACGGTGCTTCGCTTTTCAGCCTCCAGTGGGCAGAGGAAGATAGAGGAATCGAACCCCTACAGCGTCAGCCGTACCACGGTTTTCAAGACCGCTTGCCGTCCATTCGGCGGTATCTTCCATTTGGGGTGTCTGACGGGACTCAAACCCGTTATGGCTTGCCTCACAAGCAAGTGCCGCGATCGCTTTGGCTTCAGACACCATCATGGAGTCAAGGAGAATCGAACTCCTGACCTCTTGCGTGCAAAGCAAGCGCTCTACCAATTGAGCTATGACCCCTAAATTTGGTGGATACTGGTCAGATTTGAACTGACATCTTTCTACTTGCAAGGTAGACGCTCTACCAATTGAGCTACAGACCCATGTTTTGTGTTGTTGAATGCGATCGCATTCTCGCGTGCAAGTTATCAGAGCATTTTGCGTTTTCTCAGTTACTAGAGGGACTCCGCCGATGAGTTATTACACACTCTTTAAAGGATGGCTACCTTGAAGCAAACCTGCCGGGTTCTTTGCACTCCTCGTTCTCAAACGCCCACCGTGTTAGAACAGCGTCACTTTTCCTCTCGTACTAAAGTATGTAGGCTCTAATGATTGGGTCACGCAAGATGCGATGCGTTAGCGAAGCATGCCGTTAGGCTTATCGCTCATCCCGTTCAATTAATTGCAGAAGAAGGCAACCTCCTTTTTGAACTGTATTAAGCGCCCCCACCAGGATTCAAACCTGGGGCTTTCATCTTAGAAGGATGCTGCTCTGTTCACTGAGCTATGGGGGCTTATATTGGTAGTCCTGACAGGGCTTGAACCTGTGACATCCTCTTTGTAAGAGAGGCACTCTCCCGACTGAGCTACAGGACTACGAAAGCGAGTGAAGGGACTCGAACCCTCGCGCTGAGTGTGGCGCACTCAGATGCTAGCCGCTACATCACACCCGCATATTTGAAAGAGCGGACAACGAGGCTCGAACTCGTGCCTAGAGCTTGGAAGGCTCAGATGCTACCGTTACACCATGTCCGCTTGATTAAAAGAAATGGGATGCTGACCACTCAGCCAGGTGGAAACCTCAAGGTTTTATGGAACCTACAACCAGAACCCCTGGATTTTATCGAGCTTTAACCTTTATGGTTTGAATGTTGACTGTCTAATCTTTAACGATTGAACTTTGAGCGTTAAGCGTTGAGCTTTAAGCTTTAACATTCATGGCTGATGGAGTTGGAATCGAACCAACAACTCATGACTGGAAATCATGCGCTCTACCCATTGAGCTATCCATCAAAACCATAAATTTAGAGATTTTCGAGTGACCAGCAAGCCCATTTTAGTCGGGAATTTCAATCATTGTCCGCGCATTGCTAATTGAAAGAACGCGATCGCAAGTTGACTCGAACTGTTCGACGAACGTCACTCGTCTGGCAATTTCCTCTGCCAAAGTGGTTGGATCGAGCAGTTCAACACCCTCGCGTGCCAGGAAGCTATCCGCTAACGACTGGTACTTCTCTGAAGAAGCATTCTTACCTAACACTTCTATCGCCAGTTTATCCAGTCGTTCCTTCACCCGCGCTTGGGCAACCTTGTACTCCTGGCAGGTGCGAGAGTAAGCTAAGGTAATCGTGGCAAGCACTTCTTTGTAGTACGAGATGAAATTCTTCATTTCAATCGCTTCTGCGATCGTCATCTCTTGCCCTGCAACACTAACCATCGTGGAAGCATTAGAGAGAACAATGGCTCTCTTGATAACTCGTCTGCGATCGATCAAAGCATCCACCCTTTGCAGAGATGCTCTCGCTTGCGCTGCATGATCGTCTCTAGACTTGAATCCTGTTGGCACTTTGCCGACTTCAACAACAGCAATCAAGGTGTTATTGTCCAAAGCTACTCTTGCAGCATTAATACGCTTTTCTAGTAGCGTTAACTCTGCTAGAGCATCCGTAACCGTCATCGTTGTCATATTTCCCTCCTCTCCACTATCAAAAAAGACCTCTAGCATAGCCAAAGCAGGTGGCGAGATTTGCACTCGCAAGAAGGCTTTACAAGAGCCTCATGTTGCTGTTACATCACACCTGCATTATCTGGAGCAGACGGCGGGGGTCGAACCCACATTGAGGACTTACCACGCCCTTGTGTTGCCAGTTACACCACATCTGCTCGAAGCAGGCGGCGAGAGTCGTTCGCGAAGCGTTCCCGAAGGGTACTCGCATCAGAAGATTACGAAACTTCTATGCTTGCCATTGCACCACGCCTGCAATTTGGTGGCGGGGGCAGGAGTCGAACCTGCTGATAAGAGGCTTATGAGACCTCCAAGCCTACCCTGGCTACTTCACCCGCATCGCACCAATACCCCTGACTGGGCTTGAACCAGTAACCTCCGCATTCTAAATGCGGCACCTCTTTCCGATTGGGCTACAGGGGCAAGAAAGGTCTGAGTGGCAGGGTTTGAACCTGCGACCTGCGGTTCCCGGCGCTCCCAACTGCGCTACACCCAGATGTCTTAATGCTCCCGACAGGATTTGAACCTGTATGCACAATGAAACTAGAATCTCGATCTAGTGCGTCTACCTATTCCGCCACGGGAGCTTGCATGGACTGTTGTTTAGCCCAATAACCTCTAGGGGGTTTCTGAATACCGTAAGCTTTACACCATTTTTCTATCGCTTTATCGCTGACACCAAAATCTTTGGCAAGCTGAGTAGTTGGTTTGACCCAAATCAGTTCTTGAAGTTCTTCTTTAGAAGGTCTTACCACTCGCCTGGATGCTAACCTGTAGCATTTTCGGGAACAGTAAGTATCGCAACCTGGACTAGCCAGCAATTTGCCACAGTACGAGCATGTTCCGTGTCCAAATTGGCAACTGTAACTGCCATCTCCGTTGTTTACTAAATGCCTAAGTGCGAGTGGTATTTTGTGCCAGCTATCGCGACTTTCTGCGCTATCGAATACCAGGACGCTGATGAAGCGATTGTTAGCTTCGCTCTCATCAAGAGATTTTGTAATCTCTTTGGACTTTAACTTCTGCTTCAAAATTTTGTGAGCTTTACCTGCATGGTTATCCGTTAAAGCATGACAGTTAGGACACAATAGCTGAAGATTTTCCAATCTATTATCATGGCGATCGCCGTTGATATGATGAAGTTCTAAAGGAACGCTGCCACTCAGCCAATTAGTAGCATGACAAGATTCACATTCTGCAATTTTGATGCCATCTCTAATCAGCTTTAGCTTCAAGTTATGTGGATTAATACAAGACCCTTTGTAAAGATAATCACTTGCAGGCTTGTGTTGACCAGTTTTATGTGCACGTCCACCTTGATTGCCTTTGTAGACGATGTTCATTTTAGCGAGATACGATTCTAAGGTCATAGGTCTACAGTGCAGTTGGCTGCAAATAAATGCCTTAGAACGGTGTTCGCTAATCCATTGCCTGATTTGGGCTTCTTTGTTTAAAATGTCATCTCTTTTCATTCCTCCAGTTTATCATACACACTGAAAAAAATAATCTAGTGTCTATTGCTTAGTGAAAGCAGCACAAACAAAGATTCAGTACCCCTGACTGGACTCGAACCAGCAAACGCAAGGTCTGGGCTTGCGACGGTTTCCAATTACGTCACAGGGGCATATCGGGATGACAGGATTTGAACCTGTGACCATCAGCTCCCAAAGCTGCCGCGCTACCAAGCTGCGCCACATCCCGCAGATACTCCTGGCTGGACTTGAACCAGCAACGCGCAAGGTTTAAGCTTGCTGCCTCTTCCGATTGGGCTACAGGAGCGAGTTTTGATGCTCCTAGTGG
>JBFLZA010000559.1:0-6173 GCA_040756535.1 Cyanobacteriota bacterium | reverse complement strand
GATGAACATCCCACCTCAGAAAGGTTGATCTAAAAAAAGCTGATCGCAGCCTTGTTCTATATCTACCTTCAGTTCTAGATTAACTGAATCATTCGTGAATCGTCATGCTAAAAGGAAATTTACTGTTGAGCGATCGCGTAAGCAGTCGGCGACGCAGTAAGTCCAAGGCATTGCAGGCGCTGACATGACGAATTGAATCCCGACTTCGATTGGAACCCAATTGATACTTAAAACAATCTGTATCACCATCGGGTTTAGCTAGACCAATGTAAACTAAACCCACAGGTTTACTTTCTGTCCCGCCTCCCGGCCCAGCAATGCCAGTGATACTCAGTCCCCAAGAGGTGGAAAGAAGCGATCGCACGCCAAGGGCCATCTGGATGGCTACAGATTTACTCACTGCCCCCCATCGTTCTAAGTCTGACGGCTGAACCCCTAGAACAGAAGTTTTGACCGAGTTGTCATAGGAAATGACGCCGCCCAAGAAGTAATTGGAGCTACCGGGGACAGTGGTGAGCATACGACCCAGCCCTCCCCCTGTGCAAGATTCTGCCACACTTAAGGTTTCCGAGGCTTTAGTCAAGAGCTGGCCAACCACCGACGCCAAGGTATCGTCATCTGAACCAAAATAATCTAATCCCCCAATATGCCGCAGTTGTCGCGCTACAGGTTGAATTAATGTCTGGGCTTCAGGTTCTGAGGAAGCACGAGCAGAAATTCTTAATCTCACTTCCCCTTGGGAGGCATAGGGGGCAACAGTGGGATTAGAAAGGTTGAAGAACGGGGCGACTTTTTCCGCTAAGGCAGACTCCCCAATCCCCCAGAATCTTAACATATGGCTGTAAATAATTTCTTGACCCCAGCCTTGGCTTTGGAGGTAAGGAACCGCTGTTTCCCGCCACATCTGTTGCATTTCACTAGGGACGCCCGGAAAGGTGAGAATGATTAAACCAGGGCGAGGTTGCCAAATGATACCGGGGGCTGTTCCCGTTGGGTTGGGTAAAACCTCTGCCCCTTCGGGGAATAGCGCTTGTTTGCGGTTATTGGGAGTCATCTCCCGTCCCCGCTGGGCAAATTTCTGGGCGATGTCTTCAAGAATGTCTTGGCGTTCAATCAGGGGAACACCAAAAAAGTTGGCGATCGCTTCTGTTGTGAGGTCATCTGGCGTAGGACCTAAACCGCCAGTAAAGATGAGGATATTGCTGCGAGTACTAGCGATTGCCAACACTTGCTGCAAACGATCTGGATTATCTCCCACAACGGTTTGATAATAGTGAGGAATACCCAAATTAGCGAGTTCCAGCGCTAAAAACTGGGCATTCGTATTGAGGATATCGCCCAGGAGTAATTCTGTCCCAACACAAATGATTTCAGCACTCATTGGTAGCGGTGCGCGTTAGTTGTCACTGAAGTTTAGACTACTCTGAAACCGAGCATGAGAGTAAATTTTTCGGAGTTAGAGCGATGACTTTTCTCAATACCTACTAACCAGTAACCGGAAATCCCTCATACTGAGCCTCTTGGAATGGGTTAATCAAACTGGTATAAGATGGGGGTTGGGTCGTCTGCTGTTGAGAACACTGGAGATAAAACTGAGCGACTTTATCCCCTGGATTAATTCTCAAAATCTCTTGAAACAATTGTGTTGCTCCTCGACCATTTTGCTGGTTGTAAAGGGACAACGCCTCGGCAAAGATTCCAGCTGTGGCTAATTTGCCCTCTCGAAGGTGAGCTAAATCAGCATCAAATACTTCATAAACAGTGACTCGTTCTGATTTACCTTTGACCTGAACTTGGTCAATCATCCGAATGGCATAGTCAGCAGGATTTTGCAGACGCGAAAAAGTGTGGTTAGAAATTAATAATGACACTCTATAATTTTTGGTCAGACTTTCCAGGCGGGAGGCTAAATTAACGGCATCGCTAATTACCGTGCCATCCATACGGTTTTGTTCACCTACTGTCCCCAGCATTAAACAACCAGTATTAATGCCAATCCCAATCTGAATCGGAGTATAGCCAGCATTGGCGCGATGTTGATTATAGTCAGCCAATCGATGTAGCATGGCAATCCCAGCTTTGAGGGCATTATCAGCACCACCGCTAAACAGGGCCATAATCGCATCACCAATATATTTATCAATAAATCCCTGATGGTCGCTGATAATCGGCCCCATGCGAGAAAGATAAGAATTGATAAATCTAAAATTCTCTTGCGGTGTCATGCTTTCCGAGAGGGTGGTGAAGTCGCGAATATCGGAAAATAGCACTGACATATCTTCTTGCTGCACGGAGTCACCGAGTTGGACATCGGTAATGCTTTCTTTGTCCAAAAATTGGAGGAATTGACGAGGAACAAAGCGTGAAAAGGCTTGGTTGAGTTGATAGAGCTCTTCCGTAAACCGTTCCCGTTCGGCTTCAGCTTTTTTGCGTTCGGTGATATCTTGAAAGGCAGCGATCGCATAAGTAATGTTACCCTTTTCATCATAGATAGGAGTTCCCCAAGCTTCTATCGGGATAACCTTGCCACCTTGGCGGATTTCAATATCATCAGCGGTGCTGCTTTCTCCCTTTAACGCTCGATGCAAGATATCCTCGTTGGAGGGGTAAAGTTGTTCACTTCCTTCCAAATAAAGTTGATAAATCTCGCTCAATTCTTCAGATGTAGCATTGGCTACTGTCCCTTTACCCAGTAACTGCTGGGCGCGAGAATTAATGTAATAGGGTTTGCCTTGGGCATTTGCCACAAATACGCCTACAGGCATCGCTTCTAAAAACTGCGTCAAGCGATTTTCTTTCTCGTGGAGTTGGGCAATCAGTGCCGCTTGGGCGCGGTTTAATTCTTCCAACTTCTGATTCATGAGTTGGAGTTGGATATTTTGTTCAGCTAGCTTTTTATCTTGGAAGTAACTATGTAGGGCTTTGGTAACCGTTAATTTAAAATCTTCAGCTTGCCAAGGTTTGGCGATGTAACGATAGAGTTTGGCATAGTTAACCGCATTCCCTACGGCTTCAATCGTAGCTTGACCCGTCAGCAAGATATTGAGGGTTGTGGGAGAGAGGAGATGAACGTGCCTTAACAGCTCATCTCCCTTCATACCCGGCATAATATAGTCTGAAATAATCAGGGGTATCTCATAGCCATCTTCTAGCAATTCTTGCAGTAGCTCTAAGGCCTCTTCTCCTGTTTCAGCAATTTCGATCAGGTAATCATTGCCGATTGCCTCTTTGAGCTCGGCTTTGATGCTTCTGAGTATAGTGGTCTCATCATCAACACAAATAATTACCTGTTTTGTCATGATTTTTTATAAGATTTTTGTTAACGTCATTTTTCAGCCCTGTTCATAGTTTGGCTAAACCCGATTTCATCGCTTCTACTAATTCTTCTTCAGACCAAGGTTTATATAAGCAGCAGTGCAAATTAGCTTGCTCTTGCGCTCGTTGGATTGCTGTATCATCTGCTTGACCCGTCAGCATAATTTTAATAACATTAGGAAACTTCTGATGAACAAGAATTAGTAAATCATCTCCCTTCATACCGGGCATCAACCAATCTGATACAATCAAGATAAAACGGATGCTGTCCTCCGCGAGTTCATGAATTAACTCTAGCGCTTCATCCGCACTTTCAGCCAATTCATAGGAGTACTCATCCCCAAAGGCTTCTTTAAGTTGTGCCTTGAGGCTTTTCAAGATGACTGTTTCATCATCAACACATAAAATAACGGGTTTAGACATTTGTTTGCCCTTGTTAATTGTTGACTATTGATCCCAAATCTCCAAATGAGCGTGTTTTATCCCCTACCTGCCCAGGAGTAAATTTTATGTCCGGATTGGGGATGATGACTCACTGTTCTCTAGTAACGGCAGTTGAATTCATTGGTAGTAAAACAGTAAATGTAGTTTGACCAGGAATCGATTCTACTTCTACTTTACCTTGATGCTTCTCAATAATCTTCTGGACGATATCGAGTCCTAATCCGCTCCCTTCTCCTGCGGGTTTAGTGGTAAAAAATGGCTCAAAGATTTTCACCATAATCTCAGGAGGTATTCCCTTTCCCGTATCAGTAATACTGATTTTTGCCTGTTGGTCTTGAGGGGTCACGTCAATGGTTAACTTGCCTTGATTATCCATCGCTTGTAAAGCATTATGGATAATATTTGTCCAAACCTGATTGAGTTCATCAGGATAACACAGGACAGGGGGTAGCTCTGTATAATTTCGGATGACTTCAACACCGTGCTTGAGTTGGTTATGATAAAGGGTTAGCACCGTTTCAATTCCCTCGGTAAGGTTAGCGGGAATGAGTTCACCTGACTGGTCGTAGCGGGCATAGGTTTTTAAGGCAAACACCACTTTTGATGCCCGTTCTGTAGCCGTGTTAATGGTTTGGGTGCCTCTTTGGACTCCAGAGAGTTTATAGGCAATTTCTAAAAGTTGGGTCCCATCGGGTCGTTTAAGGAGGGGCAAAAAGGCGTCAATGTCGTTATAAATTCTCATATCAACCAGGCTATCGGCAAGAGTATCGGCATTTTCAATTTCTTCAGCTTCTAGTTGGCGAATTAAGGCTCTTTTGAATTGGCGCTCTTGTTTGGCGGTAAAGGTTGATTCTTGTGCGAGCGACCTTTGCAGTAAAGCTAAGAAAATCTGTCCTTGTTCTGAGGAGAGAGATTGAAATAGTGCAGGTAATTGTTCTAAGGTTTGATTCAAGAATTTAGCAATATTCCCGGCGGAGGAGCGGATAGCGCCCAAAGGTGTATTGATTTCATGGGCAACACCAGCAACTAATTGTCCCAAAGCCGCCATTTTTTCAGATTGAATTAATTCTTTTTGGGTCGCTTTGAGTTCGCTGAGGGTTTGAGAAAGTTCTTGAGTGCGTTCTGCAACTTTTGTTTCCAAGGTGCGGTTAGATTCTTCTAAATTGGTATAGAGCCGTGCATTTTCAATGGAAATAGCAGCTTGGGAGGATAAGAGGTTTAAAACTTCTAATCGGTCAGGGGTAAAAGCACCTGTAGTGAGATTATTTTCTAAGTAAAGGATGCCGATGAGTTTGCCTTGATTGCGGATAGGGGTACACAAGACGGATTGGGGTTGCTGCCGGATAATATAGGGGTCAGCGGCAAAGGTGGATTGAGTCCTCGCATCGTCAATGACTAGAGTTTGGGATGTACGTTCAACATAGTTAATCACGGTAGCGGGAATATCTGGGCTGCTAGCAACGGGAATGGATAGCAACTGACACTGTTTATCAGTAGAATATAGGGATGCGATCGCTAATTCTTCCCCTTCTTTCAAAATCAGAGCACCTTTTACAGCACCCGCATTCTCCAGTAGCACTTGCATCAACGTTGAGAGCAACTGCTCCAGGTGAATTTTCCCAGAAATGGCTTGAGCGGCTTTCATCACCGTGGCCAAATCCAGAACGTTTGAACCCCTGGCACTGGTAGATGTAACCGTTTCTTTCGTCATTTGGCTCATAGACTCGCCTGTATGAAGAGTCTTTTCTTGGTTAAAGATGGGGGCGAGTAAGCGAGGATAGCGTTGTTCTAAATCCTCAACTTTTGCCTCAGCACCCCAGCGAGCGTAGGCGTAGTAAGCATCAGTGAGGTAAACTTGGGCAATTTTCTCTTTGCCCCATGCCAGGTAGAATTGGGCAGCACATTCGTTTGCTAATGCTTCTTCGTTGATGTATTCGTGTTCTTTAGCTAGAGCAATGGCTTTGTCATAACAGTCTATCGCCTCACTATAAGACCCTTGAACTCGGTATCGCTCTGCTTCTACTAGATAAAATTTGTGCAAATAATTCATAGGTGCTAGCTCTGACCATTTCTGCATTTTTTCTTGGTTAGCTGACACTTGGGTGAGGAGATGTTCTCGTTCAGAGATTGAAGTGTCAGGGTATACCGCAAGGCGAGTGAGAGAATCGTAAAAATGGAAAAGAGGAATGAGTAGCGTTGCGGTTGCGCCGTCTAAATACGCTTGTGCAACTCTGGCATTTTCAATCGCCTGCTGGTAATCCCCAAAGAGATAGCAGAGATTTAATTTGTTAACGGATAAAGCGCAAATGGCGTAGCGGTCATTCGCTGCTTGATGAAGTGGAAGACTAATTTCTTCGTTGTAAGTTTCACCAATTAAACAGCAGGGATTATCTGCCCTACCCATCACGTTTAAG
>JBFLZA010000558.1:0-6190 GCA_040756535.1 Cyanobacteriota bacterium | reverse complement strand
GGAGAGAGCGATCGGAAAACCAACTCTGGGAGAAAACCTTAGTCCCCATTCCATCAGATTGACACTTCTTGTATGTCGGCTAAATTGGGTAGCAAGATGGGGGAGTTGCTCATAGCATTCTCTGAGGTTCGCTGACAGCGAATAGCAAAGTTACAGTCGCGACAATACCCCTTTTTCTCTGGAACTTGAGGGAAAGGAACTTTATCATTAACGTAGTGTTTCAGCCAACTGCTGAGTTGATTCAATAAGTATGTTAACTCTTGACGGGTCTCCTCATGTTGTGTATTGCTATAGATGAATTTGAGGCTTTGTGGCTGCGGATGAGATTTTACAAACCAGTAACTCATGGAAATTTGTTCGGGTAAATAATCACTGGTTTGGGCCAAAACAAAAAGATACAGACGCGTTTGCCAATCTTGAGTTAACCAGGTTTTCTTTTGAGGTAAAGGATAAGTTTTCCAGTCAAGAATTTGGGCACTTTCCTCATTTTCTATTAACAAGTCATAGATAACGGTCAGTAAATAACCGTGGAAACTGAGAGTACGGCAGTGTTCTGATTCGCGGAAGGTTTGGGGAGTAGGCGTTAGAACATCAGATGCCGCATTGACTAAGGCAGTAACCCAATGTTGGAGTTGAGCATCTTCCTCAACTAGGGCTTCTACAGGTAATCCTAGTTCTCGTTGTTGCATCAAAAGGTGAAAACGACTGCCCCAGAGGAGACGTTCTTGTTGATCTGGTGAAACAGGTGTTCCCAACTGCTCTAAATAAACGTGTTGAAACTTCCGAGGACAGGTTTCTAGGAGCTTCAATTGCCCCTGGGATATTGGAATGAGAGGAGATTCCATGGGGAATTTTAGATTTGGAACTAGGGTTCTTAAGTCAAAAACAGAGAAAAACCAAGGACAAAGAATTAATCAGAGCAAATCCGCCGCCCTTTAGTCGGGAGATGAGCTTAATTTCAAGAATTAAGCTGTTTTTGTGAGTACGAAAACGCTCCCTTCATTGCCTCGCCCAATTCGCAGATCGCTGTCTAGATAGGTAACATCAAGCCAGCCGCGTTGGTCACGGTTTCCAATGGGAAAATCCAGCGCTGGAAAAAACGTTTTACCTGATTCAATTTGCTGGATAAACTCACTGGGAGAACGATAGCTGATTAAGCGTTGTAGACCAATGATAAATCGCTCAAATCTGACATTAACTCGGCGCTCATTCACTGGCTCAAATCGAGCACAAACACTGACCAAGCCTTCGGCATACGGTAGGGTAGGAAGTTCAGCAATATTGTAAATTCTGGCACCTGAGGTGCGAACGCATTGGTAGATTTGACCGAGTTGCGACAGGGGTAATCGACCGAGGTTCAATAGCTCTTGACTGGTGGTATACAGGAGTCGCCAGTTGCCCTCTAGAAGTTCAGTTGCCTCAACGGGTCGAGGCGTAGGGTTGCGGTCTTCCAGTCGCGCAACGGCGGCGAGAATTGCTATTTTATCTGTTTCGGTTGCTAATAGACCGCGATTTTTCCCTGCGATCGCTTCTAGGAGTTCCGCTTTGCTAACCATGCCACGCTTACCTTTTGTTGATATCTCACCAGGGAAGGCTTAGCTCACTTCAACGCGACTTGGAAATGCCTGCGTTAGGGCCTTGCCTCCCTGCCTCTCCTCATACATAAACAAAACACGAGATGTTAGGGTAGATTTGATAAGTTTCTTGACGGTTTTTTCTCTTAGCCGATCCGGATTTCTAGCCATCCATCTGTGTTGGTTCTTGGGTTACTCTAGAATACTAATCGCTAATCCTCAGTTAATTTACCCACCCCGATTTCCCATGTACAATCCTTCTTTGCGTGAAGAACCCCGCGATCAACTAGCTGAAGTCATTCCTGTGAAGCAAGAAACTTCGCTATTAGATTGGCTAGAAACCAATGGTCGCCTAGTGGCGCGTGATGTCGTTGATGATCAGTACCTTGATGAGGAGGAAGAAATCTCCGAACTCATGGGAACTGATGATAGCAGCTATGACGATGACGATGACGATCTCGATGATGATATTGATGATGACGTTTAAAAGTTATAGCCCTAGCCTGCTTGCCTCGCTAACCTAGTCTGTCAACCGTGATCAAACCTGGAAGCCCATGCCTTGTAAACCCTGACGGAGGCGCTGGGCTTCTGCTGGGTTGTTAAGGGACTCGTGAAGGGAGATCGCTTTCCTAAATGCTGATAAACTCTCCGGTACCTTACCCAGTTTGAGCCAAGCTACGCCCAAGTTTTGGTAGGCATCGGCATAATCCGGATTGCATTCAATCGCTTTCTGGTAGGAAGCGATCGCATCCTCAAATCTCCCTAGTGCCTTCAACGTCATCCCCAAATTATTGTGCCCCACTGCCAAAGTGGGGTCAATCTTCAGCGTCATTTCATACGCCGTTTTGGCATTCGTTAAATCGCCAGTGCTTAACAGCAGGTTGCCTAGATTGTTGTAAGCACCCACTTTGATCTGGGGCAGTATCGGCTGCCTGATTGCCGCTTGATAATGCTCTAGTGCTTTTGTGAGATTTTTCTGGTGAGTGTAAGCATTACCCAGATGGTAGTGCAGTTCAAATAACACTGAAGGCTCTATGGCGAGCGCTTTCAATCCGCGTTCCAACAGTTCCAAACCTTCACTAACCTGCCCCATTTGAACATACAACGACCCCAACTTACTACATACATAAGGGTCATGGGGATGAGTGGCGAGAAACCCCTCCATCGCTTGCCGTGCTCTGGTGTATTTATCTAACGCGGCGATCACTTCGGGTTGGTAGCCGTAGTGTTTGATCGCTATGGTGGGGAGAGAAACGACCTGCCACTGGGGTTCTCGCTGCAACAAGGCTTGTACGCTATCATCCACCATTGCATGATAGGGACGAGAAAAACGAATCTCTGGGTGATTGCGGAATAGCCGAGAAACCAGGGAATAGGGAGATTGAGATGCACCAACTTCCTGCCGAACTAAGTTGACAACTAAGTGGCGATCGCATTTTATCGCCTGCTTGATTTGGGGCACAATTTCTGGAACCAGCACTTCATCGGCATCCAGAACCAAAACCCACTTCCCCCGCACGTACTCTAAGGCTGCGTTACGTGCAGCAGAGAAATCATTGCACCACTTAAAGTGATACACCCTGGCCCCCAATTCTTTAGCAATCTCAACTGTGCGGTCAGTAGAACCCGTATCTAGGATAACCATCTCATCCACAACCGGTTTGACACTCCTCAAACATGGGGGCAAAGACGTTTCCTCGTTTTTGACAATCATGCACAGGCTAAAGTTCATCTTTTAATGGCTATCTGGTATGGCATCCCTCCTATCACTATCGGGTAAAAGGATTTAAAGGAGCAGATTCGTCCTCATACCAAGGAGCCGTTTTTTGAGGTTTAGCCATTGACGGGTTTTGCAAAGCCGTCAGCGTTTCCTCTCCGACAATGCCATCTACCTTGAGACCTTTAGCTTGTTGGAATTGCCGCACTGCTGCTTCAGTTTGGGGATTGAAGACACCGTCAGTACTAGCGGAATAACCTGCTGCGGCTAAGTTTTTTTGAATCTCGCTGACTTTTGAGCCGCGATCGCCTAGTTTCCAAATGCTCTGAGTCAACTCCTCCTGTGTGGCTTGAGTGGGTTCTTCTATGGAACGCCACTTAATATTCTTTTCCGGTTCAGGAATCGATTTAGTTTGTGGTTTTTCTGCCAAAGCTGTCAGCGTGTTTTCTCCAGCAATGCCATCCACCTGGAGTCCTTGCTCTTGCTGGAATTGCCGCACCGCTTCTTGAGTTTTTTCATCAAAGACGCCATCCGTGCGACTGAGATAACCAGCCGCGACTAAGCTTTTTTGAATTTCGCTGACTTTTGTGCCGCGATCGCCTAATTTCCAATTGCTCTTGGTAGGCTCTTCCTGTATGGTGGCTTGAGTTTGTTCATCTACACCAGGCCAAGGATTTGTCTGCTGCGGTTCAGAAGCAGGTTTCGTTTCAGCGTCTGGATTTTCTAGTGCCGCCAGCGTTTTCTTGCCGATCACACCATCTACCGTAAGTCCTTGGGCTTGCTGGAATAGTTTAACCGCTTCTTGAGTTTGTTGATCAAAGACGCCACGGGTACTACTCGGATAGCCTGCCATTGCTAAGGTTTTTTGAATCTCGCTGATTTTTGCGCCGCGATCGCCCAATTGCCAAGTTGGGCTAGGAGGCTCTTTTACTTGAGTTTGCTTATTTAAGTATTCCTGAGTGCTAGCTCCCGCAACACCATCCGGTGCGAGTCCTTGCGCTTGCTGGAATTTGAGCAGTGCCTGCTTGGTTAGTGGGCCAAAATACCCAGTAGCCTTGTTTTTAAAGTAGCCCAGCTTTTGCAAGCGCTGTTGAAGTTCAATAACTTCCGTGCCGCGATCGCCTTGTTTGACCGCTGCCGACGCCTGTTTTGCTATTCCCAACAGACCGATTACAACGCTTAGGGAAACGAGAGGAACGGCTGCACGGGTTGAAAGATGAACTGGATTGAGCCAAGTGAGTAGGTTTGGATTCTTCCAAATTGGAGTCGAAGCCGTGTTATCGGGGTCTACTGGTGCTTCCTTGGCTATAGCAAGATGAAGATAAGCAAGAGTTTCCATAGTTTTATGATGTCGTCTCACTAGGAATAAGCACTAGTTTAGCTTGAAGATTTCACTGTTATGAAGAATGTTGATTAATCAATCTTGTTGTGGTGAAGTGAAATCTTGAGTTGAATTGAAGCTACCTCCATACAGGTTACTTGAGATATTAGCCAATTCACTGCTTTTAGTGCGCTCATTCCTCTAGTAAAAGCGTTATAACGCTTTAAGGATTGAAGGTGATAAAAAAATTAAGATTAGGGGAAAAGGAAAAAGGAATCTTCTGCGATCGCAAGCTGGGGATGGAGGAAAAGAATAAGAACTGATGTGCCATTGAGCTAATTGAGGGGATTGGAGAATTGTTAGATTTCCTCAATCCGGTTAAAAAAAGGAAGTTTTTATAAGTCTTAATTGTTATAAAATTACCTAACTTCCTCAACGTCCCCGTTCGCCTTTCCGGTCAAAGAGACTTCCCAACTCCTGAATTGACTAAATTCCTTTTGTTAAATAATTTTTATCAAATTTACCCCAATCCGAAAGCAAAATTCCTAGCCTTCCTGACTCCATCTCCTGAATGGTCACATCTTGGAATGGTGGAAAACCGTACAAGAATTGTTGAGCGATCGCCTGCTTGCGCGAGTATTCAGGCGAGTTAAGAAACTTTACAATTATTAAAGTAAAGGCTTGATAAAACCGTTTTAAACCTATGAGTATTAAAGACAAACCTCAACCTCCTCGAAACCGCCAGATAGCCAATATCCTGTTTTTGGTGGCTGGTCTATTCCTAGTAGCGAACCTAGTTTTGCCCTATTTTTTGGGACCGCAGACGCAACGAGTTCCCTACAGCATCTTTATCGATCAAGTGCAAGATGGCAAAGTCGCACAAGCTTATGTGGGGCAAGACCAAATTCGCTACCAGCTTAAAGGTGAAAACAATCAGCCTGGACAAATCCTCTCGACTACTCCCATATTCGATTTGGAATTACCCAAACGTCTAGAGGACAAAGGAGTTGAGTTTGCCGCTGCTCCGCCAGCTAAGGGAAACTGGTTTACCACTTTGTTGGGTTGGGTGATTCCCCCGTTGATTTTTGTAGGTATTTTGCAGTTCTTTGCTGGACGCTTTGGTGGCGGTGGCCCACAAGGAGCGCTTTCATTTACCAAGAGCAAGGCTAGAGTCTATGTCGAAGGCGAGGCGACTAAAACCACCTTTGCTGATGTGGCAGGGGTAGAGGAAGCTAAGACTGAATTAGTAGAAATTGTTGATTTCCTCAAAAATCCACAGCGCTTTACCAATATCGGTGCACGAATTCCTAAAGGAGTGTTGCTGGTTGGACCTCCGGGAACGGGTAAAACACTTCTGGCGAAGGCTGTAGCTGGGGAAGCCGGGGTGCCATTTTTCAGCATATCGGGGTCTGAATTTGTAGAACTGTTTGTTGGTGCGGGTGCGGCGCGAGTGCGCGATTTGTTTGAACAGGCGAAAAAGCAAGCACCCTGCATTGTTTTTATTGATGAACTCGATGCCATTGGTAAGTCTCGCGCCACAGGTGGGTTTATGGGTGGCAACGATGAGCGGGAACAAAC
>JBFLZA010000557.1:0-6219 GCA_040756535.1 Cyanobacteriota bacterium | reverse complement strand
ACCGGGTCAAGGAACTGAGTTTATTATTCAAATTCCAGTTCAACAAGCGAATCGAAATCCTTCTATTAACATAAAAGCGGCTCCAGAGCTACAAGAGCTACAGATGTTGTCGAGCAAAGATAGACAGTTCTGCGAAAACCAACAGCAGAGTCTAGAGATAGAAGATAATTCCTGTAATTCTGCCTTATCGGTAAGAGCTTGTTTATAAAGTAAATCTAACGGCGTTCCTCCCCCACTTATAAAGATGGAGGCTTCCCGCCGCTTCTTTTTAACTTTCCAAATTTCCTTTCGATTAAGCGATCGCGTCTTCTACCCCAAAGCCCATTTCTCTATACCTCGAAAAAAATGAGCGAACCGTGAGCGATTCAGCTTAAGTTGACAGTACCTCTCGACACGTTGTCGGTGTCTAACCGATTCAGTATTTGATGGGCGGCCATCACCCGCGCATTGATCGGGTAGTTCTTATTCGCTAAGAGGACGATTCCGAGTGCCTTCTGGGGGATGAACGCGACGTAGGCAGCGAAACCGTTGGTCGAACCAGTCTTGTTGATCAGAACGTTCTCCCTCGGCGGCGACGGAGGATCGATCTCGATCGCCGGATTGGCCTCGTAGCTTATCTTTGCGGAGTTCCCGGCAAGCAGGTCCTTCAAGGCGACCGGATAGGAATACTGCTCCCAGATCAGATCCTGCGTCATCTCGCCGATCCTGAAGTATCCGGTGTGCGTGGCGGTGATCGCACGTTGCAGCTTCTCATTAAGGTTGAACATCCCCATGTTCGCCTCGACGAAGTGAACCATGTCGTCGGCTGTAGTCCTGATACCGTAGGCTTCCGACGCGAGGACTCCGGGCATCATCCTAATCGGCTCGTCATTCTTCGTGTAGCCTTGTGCATAGTTTTTCCTCTCGGAAGCGGGAACGTCGAGATAGGTGCGGTTCATTCCCAGCGCAGGAAAAAGCTTACCTTGCATGAGGGCGACGAAATCCTCGTTCATGCTCCTCGCGGCGATCATGCCGAGCATCCCGATGCTCAGATTGGAGTAAGTCCGATATGTTCCGGGAGCGTAGGTCGGTTTCCAGTTCCTGAAATACTCCATCAGTTGGTCGTTGTTCGTAATTTCGTCAGGGACCTGCAACGGGAGACCACCTGACGTATGCGTCCCAAGGTTTAGCAGACTCACCTTATCGAAGTTGCTGCCTTGTAAGGAAGAGAGGTACTTGCTCGCACTGTCGGACAACGAGAGATCGCCGTTGGTTTGCGCGTAGGAAGCAAGCGTAGCGGTGAACGTCTTGCTAATTGACCCGATCTCGAAAAGCGTGTCGCCAGTAACGGGCTTCCGAGTCTCCTTGGAGACCACGCCGTAGTCGAAGACGTAGTGCCCACCCCTCGTGACGATCCCCACCGCCATCCCAGGGATGCCGTATTGCAACATCACTGGCCCGATTACTTCATCCACGGCGCTCTTGATGTTGTTGCCATCATCATCGACTGCGTAGCTAACATTTACCGCCACGCATACGGAAACGAGCATTGCAGCCAGGAAACTCAAAGCTCTGGAACTCATGCTTTTAGGGTCTCCTGTAGTTCCACCAATCTGTTGACGATCATGCTCCGGCTTATGCGCGAACGGCTTGATGACTCAATGAACACAGTCGGCTTGATCATATTATTCAGCTATCGGCAAGTAGCTGAGTCAATAAGTGTTAATTGCACACAACAGAATACCATAACGGCGGGTTGTGTTGCCAAAAAAATGGTGGTGTTAACGATCTGTTGTTGAGCTTTAAATTGCTACACCAAACTCATATCGATTAATAAATAATCCAATTACCAGATCACATGAAAATACTGAATAGATGCGCTCTAGAATTCCCCGTTCCCCATTCTCCCTAACTATTGACCTATATTACCAGATATGATATTGCGAATATAGCCCCACTTATTGTTAACTGCTACCAGCGCCAATCCTTCCCGAAAAGATTTAGCGTCACTAAATTCTGGGGAAATTACGGTTTGACCCGTTTTATCAATAAAGCCCCACAGACCCTCGATTTTAACGTTTGCTAATCCTTCGGAAAATGATTGAGCTGCATCAAATTGGAAAAGAATTGCGGTTTGACCGATGGGATTAATGTATCCCCACTTTCCACCCATTTTTACTCGTGCCAGTCCCTCGGAAAATGCATCGGCTTCATCAAACAGAGGCTGAATAGCGATTTGTCCCGCTTTATCGATATAGCCATATTTATCAGCTAGTTTCATCGGAGCCAAGGCTAGGGTTGACGCACCAGTATCGATAACAGAAAATGAGTCAGCCTCATTAAACTGTGGCGAGATGACGGTTTTTCCGGTTGGGTCAATATAGCCCCACAGGTTGTTGAGTTTAACTGCCGCTAAACCTGCTTTAAAAGATTTAGCTTCGTCATACTGCAATGGAATTACTACTTTTCCCGTTTTGTCAATATAGCCATACTTACTCCCTATTCTGACCAGCGCTAACCCTCCGGAGAAGAATTCAGCCTGATCAAATTGCAAGCGACTAATGCGATTGAGGGACTTGTCTATATAGCCCCATTTATAGCCCATTTTGGCTTTAGCAATGCCCTCTTTGAAGGAATCAGCCCAATCAAATTGAATCGAGTTTATGGGTTTGCCTAACTTGTCGATATAACTATACTGACCGCTGATTCTCCGTTCCGTGAAACTTTGTTTCTTGATTTTGGCAACATTAAACGGTACAGTTTGGGCATAGGGACCTTGCCGCAAGGCTTTTGCTAAGGCGTTATTGTCTTCGCGCAGACCTTCGTAGAAGAAAAATACTTCTCCTTTAATGCCGCGATCGCGATTGTACTGAATCTTCTGTAACAGCAGTTCCGGACTGATACGGTATGAACCAACTTTAACCAGAACGCCCGGAGCTAGCCCTGATAATTGTAAGGGAGTAAATTGCTGAGTCACTAAGCGATCGATGAGTTGTTTATAACCCTCAAAGTCACGGCGATACAACTGCGGATGAATTAAATCAACCAATCCCTGGTCAATCCAAGCTTGGACATCTTGAAGATATTCCTGTAGTGCCCAAGGGTGGACACTAGGGGACATGGAAATCACTAGGTTGGGATTGATGGCGATGACTTCTCGGTAAAGACGGGTTAAGAAGTCAGTGAGAATATCTGCACGCCATTGCAGCCATTGTGCCTCTTTAAAGTTCTGCGGGGGATTTTGGTTGAACTGCCGTAAGTAGCGTTCAGTGGTTTTCGCATCGTAACTGCCTTCACTGGGAAGGGCAGGGAGTCTATCATCTCCTTGAATGCCGGCAATGTCGTAGTTTTTCACGACTTCTAACACCAAACTTTTCAGAAAATCCTGCACTTCAACATCAAGCGCATTCATCCAGTCGAAGTTATTCTTTTTGAGCAGGTTACCACTAGCATCCCGTGCCGCCCATTCGGGTTTTTTCGCTAGCAATCGTCCACCATTTTGGCCATAGGAACTGGCAAATCCATACTCAAACCAAGGAATTACCGCCAATCCCACCCGCTTGGCTTCAACAATGAGTTCCCCTAAGGGGTCTCGACCTACATAGCGCGAGTCAATCTCATACCCAAAAGTTTCTCGCATGACTCGACTGGGGTAAAGGGTGTTGGCATTGTTCCAGACGACGGGAAAGACGACATTAAATCCTGTCTCGGCCAGGAAGTTCATCGCCTCGGCAATGTTTTGCTTAGAAGTCAGGACTTTGCTATCAACATTGGTTAGCCACACACCGCGTATTTCCACAGCGCTTTCGTCTTGACTGGCGGCAGGACGACTGCCGACGTTTTGATAAGTTCTGACTAGGGCGAGTCCTTCGGAAAAGGCATCTGCCTCATTGAGTTGGGCTGGAATGGCTAGTTTTCCTGTCTTATCGATATAGCCCCACTTCTCGCCAATTTTTACTCGTGCCAGTCCCTCACTAAAGGAATCGGCTTGCTCGAATTGGGGCTGGATGACAACAAATTCCATGCCTGGAACGTATTGAAAGGGGACGCCTGGAATTTTTAAGGCTCGACAAATAAACGCGACGACCTCAGCCCTTGTGGCGCTTTGATTGGGATTGAGGCGTTTGATATTGGGATAGTTAACAACTAAACGGTTTTGAGTAGCGGCTGCGATCGCATTGAGGGCATAACTGGGAATGGTTGCTGCATCCTCGTAATACGATTTTAGTATCTCATTAGGCGTGGAGCTGACGCTATACTTTAGCCCGCTCACTAATGCTACCAACACTTGGACTCGCGCAATGGGTTCATTGGGTTTAAAAATGCCATCGGGGTATCCAGACAGAAAACCCATCCGATACGCCGATTGAATCGCCGAAATTGCCCAGTGATTGGCGGGTACATCCTTAAAGGTAATGGCACTGCGAACGGGTGGTGTGTTGGCAAATGCCCTGTTTAAGAGGGCAGCAAATTCAGCGCGAGTTACGGGTGCATTCGGTCGAAAGCTACCATCCGGATAGCCACTGATCAGGTTTCGTGCAAAGAGTTGGCGAATACACTCTTGTGCCCAGTGGTTCTGAATATCGGAAAAAATGACATTATTCGACATGGTGAAGGAGTCTCCTAGTCAAGAGTCAAAAGATAGAACTTAGTAGACACAATAAACTATCAGATTAGAAACCATGAGCTGCGTCACCACTTGCAGGATGGAAATCCCTAACCTTGAACCTTCTAACTTTCCAGCCTTCAGCCTATTCTCAAGACCGGGTATTACAGGCTCTCAGGAATGATTAAAGATTTAATAAAGCTGGCTTGGCACAGTTGCTTACGATTAGCGGATTCGCCTATGATGCTAAATACGTATTACAGTGTCTGACACTTCTATAAAAAACTTCAAAGTTCTTAAGGAAACTGAAGAACTATAACCTTGACCTTGTTAGCTTTCTAGCCTATTTCATCCAATCAGCTCAGTGACATAGCATCAGTGCTTCGTATTGCAGGCTTTGACCATGTAATACAAAAGCGACTCCATTCAATAATCAACTGGGCTAAAGAGGTACTGCTTTAAAGCAATCTCCCTTCTCGCCTAATTCTTCCCTGCTCTACCTTCTACTACCCTTTGTATGACCACGTTGCAGCGATCGCTAGACACCAGTTTTGTTCAGTTACCCCTAAATACTCTTTCTTTAGAGGAAGCTTGGGAACTGCTGACAGAACTAGCGGGTGCAGAACGAATTTCCAAGGATGATGTATGGGCACAGCACGTCGTATCCATCCTCTGTGAGTGGCTGGGTTACTTGCCTTTAGGCTTGGAGTTAGTCGGGCGGTACTTAGCTGAATCTCCCCATATGTCGTTGGGAGAGATGTTAAAGCGGCTGCAAGCTCATCGACAAGAAGATGAGCCAATAAACCCTTCAAACCCAGAAATTCCAAAAACTCTCAGTACGGCTAGGCGCGGAGTGAAAGCTGCATTTGAATTAATCTGGCAAAAACTTGACTTAAGAACACAGCAGGTTGCTGAGTTTTTGAGCTTGTTTGCACCGGATGTCATTCCCTGGAAACTAGTGGAGTCTGCAAGTAGGCGGCTGAGTTGGGGAAAGTCAGACCTCAACCGAGCAAAAACGCAACTTCACAAATGGCAATTAATTCAGTCAGTTGGCAGCAAAAAAGATTGCTACAAAATTCATCCCTTACTTCGGGAATTTTTGCAAACGAAGCTAGCGGCATCAGAGCGGGCAAATCACTTCAAACGGACATTTATTGAGAGCATAGTATTTATTGCCCAGCAAATTCCCGACTCGCCTAGCCCCACAGAGATTGAAATAATCAAAGATGCCATTCCGCATTTGAAAGAAATCACTCAAACGCTGACTGCGGTTGTGAAAGATGAAGAGTTACTTTGGCTTTGCGATCGCTTAGGCAGTTTTTATAAAGTTCAGGGATTATACGATCTAGCAAAACCTTGGTTTGTACGGTGTTTATCCGTAGCGAAAGTTTGCTTCGGCAATGATCATCCTGATGTGGCTACAACCCTCAATAATTTAGCAGGAGTCTACTATGCTCAAGGACGCTATCAGGAAGCAGAGCCGCTTTATTTACAAGCTTTAAAGCTGAGGAAATACCTGCTAGGAATTCATTCTCCTGAAGTGGCGACAACCCTGAACAATCTCGCCTTACTCTATTATTATCAAAAACGCTACAGTGAAGCTGAACCCCTGTATTTGGAAGCTTTAGAACTCA
>JBFLZA010000556.1:0-6233 GCA_040756535.1 Cyanobacteriota bacterium | reverse complement strand
CATGAATTGTGGTCAAGGGTAACTCCTGAACAGGGAACAGGGAACAGAGGAATACTGATTTGTAGTGAATATTTAGCTATTTTCAGGACTTACGCACTTAGCCAGATCGGCAACGGTAGAATGAGGCTTACAGCTTCTTGACTAACGCTCAGAACAACGAGATTTCGTTTCAGTGCGTAAGTCCTAATTTGAATAAAAGATTTGGGATTGGGGAGTAGCGATCGCTCGATCAGCTTTAGCGATCGCTCCAACAATATAATTGCTGCTTAAGTTGTCGTTACTAAAGCTTAAACGTTATTTATAACTCATTCAATCACCCACATAATCAATTCCCAATTCCCCATTCCCCCGTGATGAATGTATAAGGTTCAAGCCAAGTCAGCCGATCAAAGAAGCGATCATCTCAAACGCCCCCTCTGTAGCTACTCATATCCAGTACCCTACATTGCAACCCATCATTTTCTATACAGAAAGCATAATAGTCAAGGTCACTCCAAATCCATTGCAGGGTGTTGCGAACTTTTTCTCGCTTGATGTAAAGGCGTTTCTGCACGGCTTCATTCGGGCAAAGAATCTGGAAGGTGAGGATACCGTCCTCTTCATAGATGCGGAATAGACAATCCTGTAAAATGGCACGGATGCTGCTGTCAAACGATTCGTGAAAGCGGCGTAGTTTGCCTGTCAAGGTGAAATCTTCCAGAGTCCGACCAAAAAGGTCATTTTCTTCATCGAAAGGCAATTCGTCCCTATCTGGGTCAAAAGGATTCACCATAGCTAGTTTACGATTCGTTAAGTTCCTATCTCTACAATAAGAGTTTGAGAACATTAAATATCATCATTTTCAAGAGCTACCCAAAAATAAGCCTCATGAACTTATTGTCTGTGCGGCCAATCATAAAATCTATCTGAAGGTATAAAGTCTTCAGGCAATATGGCATCGGTGAAGTCAGCACTTTTGAGATTAGCCCCCTTGAGTTTAGTCCCTGTTAAGTCTGCATTCTCCAGATAAGCCCCCCGAAGGTCAGCACCCTTAAGATTGGCATGAGTTAGATCAACATTCTTTAAGTAAGAACTTCTCAGATCAGCCCCTCTAAGATCAGCCCCTTGAAGGTCAGCAGCCGTTAAGTCAACATTCGTTAGATCCATACCCCGAAGGTCAGCCCCTCTCAAATTACATCCTTGACATTGACCCGTTTCTTGCAATTGGTTGAGGGCATCTCGAAGATAGTCATAGTCTACAGGCTGATATTCCCTGTGACTTCTACTCAAACTTGTACTCCACAAAGTAAACAAACCCAGACCCATCAGTATCAGCTTACTCGTTGAGTACTTGAATTTTTGCGCTCTTTCGATACTTCTAGATGTTGTTGCTGTAGCGAAAATATCAATTGTGCGTAGTGCTTCGAGGGCAGTAGCAGCATTCGGATAGCGATATTTTAAGTTGGGTTCCACCATCTTTGAGAGCCAATCAACAAACTGGGAACCCAGAGGAGGGACTAAGTGCTTAAAGTTAAGGCGATAATTTTCATCAATTAAATTGCCAATTGCCGCTGAAGGCGTTTGGGTGAGCAAACAAATCAGCGTCACGCCCAAACTATACAAGTCAGACGCCTCCGAAAGCTGGCGATTAAACATCTGTTCGGGTGGCATAAACCCTAAGGTGCCCTTAACCACGCTACTCACAGCAACATCTCCAGCCCCTTGATGTGCCAACCCAAAATCGACTAAGTAAACCTTTAAGGGTTGCTCTTGGCGATCGACCAAGATATTTTCGGGTTTAATATCTCGATGAATGATCGGGGGCGCTTGCTGTTGCAGATAGACGAGAACTTCTAATACAGCGATCGCAATTTGTTTAACTTCTTCAGGCGTGAAGTATTGTTGCTCGGCCAACGTTGGGGCTTTTTTATACTCTTGTACGAGACAAAAGCCATTGGGAGTTTCAAAGGCATCGAGGTATTGGGGGATACTGGGCGAGTTGAGCTGTTGCAGCAGTTCGATTTCTCGCTCGTGTGCCTCATAATCTGACCAAGTGGCTCCGACTTGAGCAAACTGAAACTGTTTAATGACGACAGGTACTTTCTCTTGCTCCTCCTGGTAAGGGGAGGTTTTGGTTGCTAGGTAGGTGACTCGTCCCCCACTCCTGTTATGTCCTAGCTCCCGTTTAATTTGATAACCGAATTCGGCCACCTGAGGAAAGTTGCTTGTGGTTTTGTGCTGCAACGCACTACCAATCGTTGGGTCGATACTATCCATTGTGACAGTTATTCTCCTTACTCCTGTCTACAGTTTTAGTCGTGTTCAGCGTCCCCAGTTCCAATTTAAATCAAAATTTACCGTTGAAAATTCAAAAATTGTCAATCTTGGTTTATTGTTTCCGTAACGGCTTAGAACGCTCCACCAAACGGATAAACTCAGCTCGGTAGCCATCTAAATCATCCCCCTGTGACTGCTGCGCCAGCTTCAAAACTTCCTCAAAACTGGCTTTGCCTTTGTACTGAGAATCTCTTAACACCATCCCATATTCGGCAACAGCAGCAGAAAATTTAAAGTTTGTTGAAGCATCCTCCAGTTTTAACCCTCGATCAATCCCTGAAGAGGCAAGCAACTGAGACGTTGCCTGATTGGGCGCTTTATAACGCAACCTCACCTGCATGAACTCATCAATGCCAAAAGTTGTTTTTTCCCCAGCCTTGCTAGCTTCTGAGGAATTTACATTGGGAAACTTCACATCACTTTTAACTCCAACTGGAATAATTTCATAAAGCGCTGTTACCGAATGCCCTGCCCCTAACTCACCTGCATCTTTTTTATCATCTTGGAAATCTTGGTTCTGTAACAGGCGGTTCTCATACCCGATTAAACGGTAAGCTTGGACTTTGGCTGGATTGAATTCCAGTTGAATCTTTACGTCTTTGGCAATGGTAAGCAGAGTTCCCCCCATTTCCTTAACCAAGACTTTTTTAGCTTCAAGCATATTATCGATATAGGCATAATTTCCGTTGCCTTTATTAGCAATTTTCTCCATTTTGGAGTCTTGGAGATTGCCCATACCCACACCGAGAACCGTTAAGAAAATTCCTTGATTTCGTTTCTGTTCAATGAGGCGTACTAGTTCGGAATCGCTCGATACTCCGACATTGAAGTCTCCGTCTGTCGCTAAAATGACACGATTGTTTCCCGATTTAATTAGATTATCTTTAGCTAGCTTATAAGCGAGTTGAATTCCTTCTCCACCTGCGGTAGAGCCTCCTGCCTCTAATTTATCTAGGGCATCTAATATCTTGTCTTTCTGATTACCTGGAGTTGGAGGTAAAACCACACCTGCTGACCCAGCATACACCACAATGCTGACTCGGTCTTTATCTCTTAATTCACTAACCAGCAAGCGGAAAGCTGATTTAAGCAGGGGTAGCTTGTTGGCATCAACCATTGAACCCGAAACATCGATTAGAAATACGAGATTGCTAGGGGGTATAGTCTCAGTTGAAATTTTTTTACCTTGCAAGCCAATATGAACTAATTGGTGATTCGGATTCCAAGGCGCTTGGGAAATTTCTGTTGTAATAGAAAAGGGGCGATCGCTTTCGGGTTGAGGATAGTCGTAGGGAAAGTAGTTAATCAGTTCTTCGATCCGAACAGCATCTTTGGGTGGTAATTTCCCCTCATTGATAAAGCGCCGGACGTTGCTGTAAGATGCTGCATCTACATCGATGGAAAAAGTGGAGAGGGGGCTGTTGCTAGCGCTTTGAAAGGAATTCTCCTCAATGCGATCATAAGTCTCGCCGTTGGCTTCCGGTTCGCTGTCACTCTTTGGAGAGGAGGCTTGGCCTAAGGTGCGTTGAGCTGTTAATGACTTAGCTGCTGGTGCTGAGGCACGTAGAGGCGCTATTTGAGGTACTGGTGGGGGGGCAGAAACTGAGCCATTCATTCGATTATTTGATGCCTGCTTTGCGCTTTCAGGTGCAGAGTTGCAAGCAACTGTTAGTTGTCCTAGTACGGCGGCTGTTGCGAGAATAGCGATCGCTCTATTTTTGTTCTGCATAGTTTTATATTCAGCCTGATTGGTACTGAGTTGGCTTGAAAAGCCGAATAGCATAGGTTTTTTGGCTGCGATTTCCTAGTTGTACTCCCCTTGCTGGCTGCTAAATCGCTTGGTTGTCAAAACTGTAACGCTGGTAATCAGGAGCGAGCGAGGGAGACAAAGTAAGTCTTTGCCAAAGTCAGAAAGAGTGCAAGTTCAACTGAGATATTTTGCACTGGAGAAAGTGAGGAAGAAGGGGAAGTCGTTTCTCTCCTATCTTCCCGATCTCTCCTACCGATTGCACAAAATGTCTCCTGAATATGTACTCCTTATTTATCTCTAGGGGCTTCACCACTTATGCAAAACAGTTATTCAGTAGCCAAAAGATGACACAAGATGCAACCCACTAATCCCAATCAATTTACAGCAACAGCCTGGGAAGCGATCGCACGTACCTCAGATATCGCTAAAGCCTCTCAGCACCAAACCCTAGAGAGTGAACACTTGATGAAAGCGCTGCTGGAACAATCAGGACTTACTATCAGCCTTCTCAACATCCTTGAGGCTTCTGTGCAGCGAATGTGTGACTATACTGAAACCTTTATTCAGCGCCAAGCCAAGATTTCCGGCAGCAATAGTACTGCCTATCTCGGACGTAGCCTGAATTATCTGTTAGATCGAGCGGAGTCTCATCGCCAACAGTTCCAGGACGATTATATTAGTGTCGAGCATCTGATTTTAGCTTTTGCCAAAGATAGCCGTTTTGGTAAAGCGCTATTCCATGAATTTAGACTCAGTGAAGTTAAAATCAAAAGTGCGATTGTTCAAATTAGAGCCGAGCAAACTGCAACTAACCAAAACTCAGCAGGGAAGTCCAAAATACTGGAAAAATACGGCCGTGACTTAACTCAATCCGCGTTTGCAGGAAAACTTGATCCACTCATTGGGCGGGATAATGAGATTCGCCGCCTGATTCAAGTTCTCTCTCGTCGCACCAAAAGCAATTTAGTACTCATCGGAGAACCTGGAGTGGGAAAGACGGCAATTGTCCAAGGGTTAGCACAACGAATTATTTGTGGTGATGTTCCCCCATCCCTCAAAAATCGGCAAGTGATTGCCCTCGATAGGGGAACGTTGATTGCTACTGCCACATCCCCGGATGAATTTGAAGAGTATTTAAAATCAGTACTCAAGGAAATTAGGGATTCGCAATTTCAAATTATTCTGTTTATTGATGAACTTCACACCGTCTTTGGGGTTAGTGCGACGCAAGGGGCAACAAGTGCTGGGAATTTATTAGAAGCGATGTTGGAGCAGGGTGAGTTGCGTTGTATTGGGGCAACTACGGTGGAGGAGTATCGCAAGTTTAGTTTAGAAAATGCGACATTAGCGCGAAGGTTTCAGCAGGTTTATGTGGAGCAGCCTTGTGTAGAAGATACTATCTCAATTCTGCGGGGACTCAAGGAACGCTATGAAGTTTTCCACGGCGTTAAGATTGCTGATAGTGCTTTGGTTGCTGCTACGACATTATCAGTTCGTCATATTAGCGATCGCTTCCTGCCGGATAAAGCGATCGATTTAGTCGATGAAGCGGCAGCACGATTAAAAATTAAAATTACCTCCAAGCCGGAACAACTCGATAAAATTGACCGCCAAATCCTTCAGTTGGAAATGGAGAAGTTTTCCCTACAAGCCGAGAGTGAGAGTCGTGAAGTGAACCGCCTTCATCGCACCTCTGTTGAACGGCTGCAACAATTAGATCAAGAACTGACTTACCTGATAGAAGAGCAACGCAAGCTGAATACTCAATGGCAGTTGGAAAAGAGCCTGATTGAACGTATTGAGAGGACAAGAGAAGAGATTGTCCGAGTCAATGTAGAAATCGAGCAAGCTATGCGCGAGGATGACCTCAATCGTTCTGCTGAGTTGAGATACGGTAAATTAGCTGAGTTGCAAAAAGTACTGCAAACCGCAGAGTATCAGTTAGCAACTGCTCAATCTAAGGGGAATTCATTGCTGCGGCAAGAGGTGACAGAGGTTGATATTGCTCAAATCATTTCTGAGGGGAAAGGTATTTCGATTAGTGAGGTGATATAGATCGATCCCCCCTAGCCCCCCTTAAAAAGGGGGGAACAAGAGTATTTAAGCAAGTAGGCACAATTAAACCGAAAACTCGCAGGGGTCGAGAAGTCGGGTTTTTTCAAAAAAC
>JBFLZA010000555.1:0-6235 GCA_040756535.1 Cyanobacteriota bacterium | reverse complement strand
GCTTGATAGTTCAGTTGTTCCGATGGTGTGTAGCCAGCAGAAGCAATTCCCGTCACTCCTCCAGCTGCTTGTTTTGCCATGTAAGTGCCAGTGACTTCTCTAGCGGTACCAAAGTCAATTAACACCAACTGCCCATTGTTTTTGAGGATAATATTGGATGGCTTGATATCCCGATGAAAAAATTGCTGGCTGTGTACATCATGCAGAATCTCAGTCAACTGAACTAGCCATTCTAGAGCTAACTTTTGGTCAATCGGGCGATGCTCCCGCTGTTGCATATATTCTTCTAAATCCAGCCCCTCTATCTTTTGCATCACCAGACAGTGCACAGGCGTTTCGCTGGTTTTGGGAAAGTAGGTAAAGTATCCCTCCCCCTTGGGAATTCCCGGATGATTCAGTGTCTCTAGGACTCGCGCCTCTTGGTGAAACAGCTCAAGGACTTTGGGGAGATTGTTAATTAGAACTTTGAGAACTTTGGTTGTTTGGTTGTGAGCTACTTCATACGTTTTACCAAAGCCGCCTTTGCTACTGAGCAAGCGAGTTACCCGATAGCGCCCTGCTAGCAGCAATTCTGAACCACAGGCTTGGCAAAATAAGACACTGTCAGGATTTTCAGGTTTTGAACAGCTAGGATTGATGCAGAGACTCATCAGGGGCAGCTCTTTGTTTGCTAAGGTTTACGACTTAAAATGGCGGCTAACCGTATAGGTGGGCTAGCTATAGTTGCCAAAGTGAGATGCTCCCTGAATCATCATGGCAATTTTCACATCATTTGCCTTCCTCACTGTCGAGACGGAGGGTGTTAATGCGATCGCCAAATCTCAATTGTCCCTTCTTCACTGCTACTACTGACGAAGCTTTTCCTATCAGGGCTGAAGGCTAGAGAATGAACTTTGCCTGAAATCTTAGAGATAGTGCTTCTGTGTTTCCCTGTCTTTAGATTACACAGCAGGATTTAGTGTTCCTGACTTCTACTGGTGAGCGTCTGACCATCTGGCTCCAATGTGTTTAATTTGGTAGCGACCTCTGAGTCTTCTTCCTTGCATGGCGTTAATGCCATGACCGTTAAGCGTATTTCCTCGCATGACGTTGACCCCGTTTTTAACAGTTTTGTGAGCAATCCGGGTTTATGGCTCATCGTTCGTGGTTGATAGCTAATGACCAATGACCCCTTTACCAATTTGGCATTCGCCATACCTTAATGACATCATTACGGGTACCACTAACCAGAACCTGCCCATCAGGGCTGATGACCACTGATAAAACCACCTCAACATGACCTGTAAAGGACTCAACGTTTCTGCCAGTCTTCAAATCCCATATCTTGACTGTTTTATCATTGCCGCCACTTGCGATCGCTTTTCCATCGGGACTAATCGCTACAGAAGTCACACCGCCAGCATGACCTTGTAGAGTATACAGTTCTTGACCCGTCTTCAAGTCCCATACCTTAATAGTTTCGTCAATACTGCCACTCACTATCGTCTGCCCATCCGGACTAATCGCCACAGAGGTTACGCTGGCCGCATGACCTGTAAGCTTGCCGATTTCACCCACCTGAATGATTCCATCAGCACAGCCACTGACTATTGTCTGTCCATCTGGCGTCATTGCCACAGAATAAACCCAATCGGAGTGAGGGGTGAGAGTTTGAAGCTCTTGTCCACTGTTCAAGTCCCACACTTTGATGGTGGTATCTTTGCTACCACTGACTATCCTCTGCCCATCCGGGCTAATCGCTACAGAACATACCGTATCTGAATGACCTCTAAGAGTGTGAATTTCTTTTCCACTCTCTAGGCTCCATACCTTAATCGTTTGGTCTAAACTACCACTGACAAGAGTTTGGCTATCAGGACTGATAGCAACAGAATATATCCAATCAGAATGACCCCTCAGGATATACAGCTGTCTGGCGGTGAGAAGTTCCCACACTAAGACAGTCCTATCGGCACCACCACTGGCTAAAGCTCGACCATTCGGGCTAATCGCCACCGAATAGACAGAAGCCCTGGGTACAGCCAGCCAAAGACCAAGAATTTTCTCTGCTTCCGTTTCCATAAGGCATTTCAATGGGTTACCCCAAACCTCTCACGTTGCCTAATCTATTACTCTCCTATCTTGAAGATAAGCCTTTGGGTGTATGGAGTTTTCTACTATTGGATTGAAACTAAGAATCAGAAACTCGACTTTTTTAATTTCTTATGTCCCTACATCGCACCCAGTTTTTACAAAACCACTAATATTCTGCTGTAGGGGCATAACTCCGCCTTTGAGTTTCAAGTAGCCATTATCTAGAAGCGATATGAATCCTGAAACTGTAAGCTCCGACTATACGGATACAGAGCAAAATCCTACAGTCATAGAGGTTAATAACGAAGAAACCAAGCTATTGATGCCCAGCAACTCCTCTACCCGCTCTTCGGGTTATAAGGCTCAATGGCAGCATTACGGGGAACAAGTATCCGCATTTTTCCAAGATTTGCCCAATTCCATTACCCAATTTTTTAGCGAAAATCAGAGCCCCTTAAAAACGATTGCCTTAATTGTAGGTGTTATAGTCGGCATCAAACTGACGCTGGCTTTATTGGATGCACTCGATGATATTCCTTTAGTAGCGCCGACTTTAGAGCTAATTGGCTTAGCTTACACGGCTTGGTTCGTTTACCGCTATTTACTCCGTGCATCAAGTCGCAAAGAACTAGCACAGGAAGCTAACACGCTTAAAGAGCAAGTTTTAGGGTCACAACAGTAAGAACTCTAACAGCCAAACCCCATACCTCTCATTACCTACAAAGCTCAACCAAGGAGTTGTTTAAATTGTCAGGGGGTTACGGCGCATTGATGATCATTCCGGGCAATACTGACTATAGGAAGATCATGGCACCTAAGCTTTAGGTTTTAGGTGACTTCCGATTTATCTCGGTCTTGTTGCATTAGGAAAAATGCGTCGTTAGCCTCCTATGACCATGGCATCAGCACAACCCCTTGGTGCAAAGCAGATAAGAAGCGCTATTGCCCTCGGTAGTAATCTTGGGAACTCCCTATCTAATCTTCAAGAAGCTTTAAAAATCCTGGCTCACACTCCCGGTGTTACGCTGCAAGCTCAGTCGAGTTGGTATCAAACTGCGGCTGTAGGTCCCCCACAACCCGATTATGTCAACGGCTGTGCCTTACTTGACGTTGAGCTAACGCCACAAGAACTTTTAAACAGCTTACTGAAAATTGAAGCTCAATTCGGTCGCGTCCGTCGAGAACGTTGGGGCCCAAGAACCCTCGACCTCGATTTATTGCTTTTTGATGACTTAATCCTAGAAACTCCAACCCTCCAATTGCCTCATCCTCGGATGACAGAGCGAGCATTTGTCCTTGTTCCTTTAGCGGAAATTGTACCCAATTGGATTGAACCCGTTTCCGGAAAAGCGATCGCACAGCTTGTACAAAGGGTAGACTGTTCAGGAATTCATCGCTTGTAGTTTCACATGGTACAAGGTTCAGAACCTCCACAACTCCTAAAACAACGGCTGTTCTATCGGGGTCGTCGATTTAATTTTGAAGTCAATTCCCTGCGTCTGCCCAACAAATCAGAGGGAGACTGGGAATGCATTCGTCATCCAGGCGGAGCTCTTGCCGTACCCGTGACGCCAGAAGGCAAGCTGGTACTAGTACGGCAATATCGCTTTACTGTTCAAGGACGGATTTTGGAGTTTCCCGCTGGCACTGTAGAACCTCACGAAGCTCCATTTGAGACGATTAAGCGAGAGATTGAAGAAGAAACTGGCTATCGAGCAAACCGTTGGCAAGATCTGGGAAAATTTATTATTGCTCCTGGCTATTCCGATGAATATATCTACGCTTTTCTGGCTCAAGATTTAGAAAAGCTTGAAAGCCCTCCTGCTGGGGATGCTGATGAAGATATCGAAACTATCTTGATGACGCCAGAGGAATTAGAGAAAGCTATCCTATCGGGTGAACCAGTGGATGCCAAGTCTATTTCCAGCTTTTTCTTGGCTCGTCCGTACTTGAAATAAGCTATTGTGCTTGTAACTTGCGTATCGTGAGGAAGGGGGAAAGGGAAAAGGGGAAAGGGGAAAGGTAGATCAATTAAGCGTTTCGCTGTTTTTATCCTCAACTATGCTGCTAGAGTTAGCGATTGGTGATGCCTACGGTGCAGGGTTTGAATACGCTGCTCCAGAGTTTGTCTTGGCTTATAACGACTTGAGTCGCTATGTGCAGCATCCTCGTCATCAAATCAAACCAGGGTGCTATACGGATGATACCCAAATGAGTTTAGCGATCGCAGAAATGATCGTTTCTCAAGCTGCATGGACACCGGAAGTTTTAGCCAATCAGTTTGTCAGTGCCTTTAAAAGAGACTCAAGAGAAGGCTACGCTAGTCGCTTTTACCAGTATTTGTTACAAGTTCAAGATGGACGGCAGTTTCTAGAAGGCATCAATTGGACGAGTGATAAAAGTGGTGCGGCAATGCGTGCTGCACCTATTGGCGTTTTGTCCACCATTGAGCAAGTCCTTGAGGCAGCAACCATCCAAGCCGCAATTACCCACAACACGCCTGATGGAATTAACGCAGCTAGAGCGGCAGCGTTGATGTCCCACTACTTTATTTATAAGTTGGGACAAAAGCAGAAACTCGGACAATTTTTGGAAGCTCACGTACCCGGTGAATGGTCGAAACCCTGGGCAGGAAAGGTCGGTTCAAAAGGGTGGATGAGTGTGAGGGCAGCCATTACTGCGGTGATGCGGAATGATTCCCTAAGCGAACTTCTTCAAGATTGCATTGCTTTTACTGGGGATGTAGATACAGTGGCAGCAATAGCCTTAGCGGCGGCTTCATGCAGTGAGGAAGTCGCAAAAGACCTTCCCCATCATCTCATCGAAAGTTTAGAGAATAGCACCTACGGCAGGGACTATATCATCGACCTAGACAAGCAACTGATGGACTTAGTGGATAAGAGTTTGGCAGAGGCGTAAAATACCATCGGGTCAGGTTTGCCTCACACAGCCTCGGCAGCTCTTAAGCTATCAGAGGACACCGATTAACTTACGCATCGATTGAATGTCTGACTTAATTCTGTTTTGGCATCGCCGCGATTTACGCATCTCGGATAATATTGGACTCGCTATTGCTAGACAAAAAAGCAAAAAAGTGGTAGGAGTTTTCTGCCTCGACCCTAACATTCTGGAACGGGATGATGTGGCACCAGCAAGAGTGACTTACATGATAGGCTGCTTGGAGTCACTGCAAAAAAGCTATGCCAAAGCAGGTAGCCAATTACTAATCTTACATCAAGACCCCTGTAAGGCGATTCCAGCTTTGGCAGCAGCACTCAACGCCAAGGCGGTTTTCTGGAATTGGGATGTTGAGCCTTATGCCAAAAAACGCGATCGCATCATTGCTGACGCTCTTCAAAAAAAGGGTATAGAAGTACACAACCATTGGGACCAGTTGCTGCACTCACCCCAGGAAATTTACTCCAAATCTAAGGAGCCTTACACGGTTTATACCCCCTTCTGGAAAAACTGGAATAGCCAACCGAAAGCTAACCCTGTAGACTCTCTCAAAAATGTTGAGGGACTTACCCAACAAGAACAGGAAATGGCGCAACAAGCGGGAGTTGTCCCCCTGCCGACGGCTAAGGAGTTGGGATTTGTCTGGGATAATGAGCTGCTGAGTGCGCCAGGGGAAGAGGCGGCGCAACAAAAGCTGGAGGAATTTTGTCACCATGCCATTACCGAGTATGAACAACAGCGTAACTTTCCTGCTGATAACGGCACCTCCGAACTGAGTGCTGCACTCAAATTTGGTGCGATTGGTATTCGCACGGTTTGGGCAGCTACCATCACGGCATTGAAAAACAGCCGCACTGAAGAAGCTCGAAACAGCATTCAGGCATGGCAAAAAGAACTGGCATGGCGAGAGTTTTACCAACAAGCGATGTATCACTTCCCAGAACTCGCCAATGGCCCCTATCGAGAGCCGTTCAAGGATTTCCCTTGGGACAATGATGAAGCGCTTTTTCAAGCCTGGTGTGAGGGCAGAACCGGCTACCCTATCGTTGATGCAGCCATGCGTCAGCTCAACGAAGTCGGGTGGATGCACAATCGTTGCCGTATGATTGTTGCTAGTTTCCTCACCAAAGACCTGCTGATTAACTGGCAGTGGGGAGAAAAATACTTCATGCAAAAGCTGTACGACGCCGACCTTTCGGCAAAT
>JBFLZA010000554.1:0-6238 GCA_040756535.1 Cyanobacteriota bacterium | reverse complement strand
AAGCATTTAGGGGTGGAACACCGCTATTGAGAAGTGCCGTGAACGACTGCCGAGGCGTTTCGTCTAAAATCTCAGAGAAGACCTTGGCGGTAATGGCACCAAAGGGAATTGCGATCGCTAAAACAGCAACCAGTGGATCGAGTCCAAAGATATTTACAAAAAACAATCCCCAAATCACTTCATGAATCGCTCTAGGGATTGCCAAAATTCCCCGCACCACCAACCAAGGCGTCTGACTCCTAAATCCAGATTCCTGACTCCTGATTCTAGTGATCGAGTGCCACCACACCTCAGAAGACAGAACACCACCCACCAACCCAATCAGTACGCAAAAAAACGTGCCACACACGGCAAAGGCTAAAGTTTTCAGCGTAGACTCTAGCGTGAGTTGGAGTAATTCCGGCGTCAAGTCGGGATGGATAGCCGCAACCAGAAAGCGCCAGACTAGAGTCCAACCCCCCTCATTGATTAAATCGTTTTGGAATACACCTGCAATATGCAACGACCAAACGAGGGACGCTACAAACACTAATCCCCATAAACTTCTCACATTCAGTAGTGAGGGGCGCTTGGGGAGGTTAGATGGCAGGCGATGTAGGGTTGTTCTCATACCCAAAAATTATGAATTAGAAATTATGAATGATGAAAAAATTTCTAATTCTGATGAGTACGGCTATTTTTACCCCTTCCTAGTACAAGGAGGTAGGAGGGAAGAGTATTTTAGTCTCTTAACATTTGTTTATATACCTTCGTTTATTTGTGCCTACCTACGCGAGCACCTGACTCTCCGCCAGAATCCAACAAAAAATTTTGCGTAAGTCCTGTGATTACTAGCTCAGGGCTTTAGATCCCAAAAAAAAAGCCTCAGGCAATGGAGGAGGTACAGCCCATTCTTACCTGAGGATGACACAAACCTATTGGACACAGTCCGCAGTGATATACAGCGTAATACGAATCGTCTTACATGGCAAGTGCATTTTTAGTGCATTTAAGGATATGGGTTCATACCCTCAACTTAAACAATGGCAGGGTAAGGGTTTCAGAGATTTATCTTTAGAAAAGTTTGAGTTTTCTTAATAAAACATTACCAATAGCCACCCTTCGCGCCGGGAAGCCCCCCGATGCAACGTAGTGGAACCGGGGGAGGAAAGTTAATGGGGAACTCCTTAACAGGGAAGCAAAGGAAGGGGACTGTTACCCCACCCCAGTCCTACCACCTTTCTTACTCCCTTCCCGGTATCGGTAAGTCAGCTACTTTCCGTTTGCTGCTGCGCTCCGATTCAATAAAATAGTGTCTTAGCTTGAGTGCGATCGCACTGATTGAGTTTGAGTGAGAATCTAACATTAGACTGGAGAGCAAAAACAGGAGAGTGGGTTGATGGCATCCAGTGACTTCAGTCCTGAACCGCTTGTAGCGACAGAACAGGAACAGTCGAAATTGGCAAAAATAGAGGAGCTGTTGAATCTCGATGAAGGAGAAAAGGCTTTGCCGCCACAATTGGTTGCCCCAACGGGAGAGACAGTGGAACTGCCTGAGTCTATATTCAACTTGCTACGCCAAGTTGTGCATCAGTTGATCTTGGGAAAGGGTGTGGCGATTACGACCTTTCATCAACCATTAACCATTTGGGAAGCGGCTACTTTACTCAATGTTCCGTCGAAAGAGATGGAGCAACTCCTCGATAAAGGAGTAATCCCTTGCACGAAAGCCGGAGTACTGCGCCGAATTCGGTTTGAGGATTTAATGGACTACAGAAACCAGCAATTTGAGCAACGGAGGCAAGATTTGGCAGAACGGACAGGGGAACACAAGGGTAGGGGAGTAGGGGAGAGGGATTGACCGCTTTTATCCTGTTTTCCGGATATGCCAGTTAAATGCACATTAGCTATTCACAATGGTCGATACAACCCAAATGTGTTAGGAGGATAGTGGATGCAGGGGAAAACGCGGTCAATTTTCTCGAACTTGATCAGCTAATCCCCGTGTGTTTTTCTTAGTTCTCTGTTAAGAGGGTGAGGTTACAATGAAAGCCGTATTCAGTCACTTAGGTTTGTTGCTGGCAGTACTACACCTCACCGGAACCTTTGGGGCAAAACCCGTTCAGGCACAAGCAACTATCTTCCAATCTGACCGTGCTAACACTAATTCTGTTGAACAAGGTCGCGCTCTTCACGCTCAAGCTACTATTCCTCCTACTATTCCTCCCCATCTAAGAGCACTCGACCAAGAGCAAGTCACTGTCGCTGTACCCCTCATTGAGCAAACCTGGGAAAAGCAATTTGAGGATTACTTTAAAATCAACTTCTCGAATGAATCAACGACAGTTCAGAAAATTGCACAGACTCTAGGCAAAATTGCCAATCAAACGGGGAAAAAGCCGGCTCTAATCTACATGGTTCCCCGACCTGAACAACTAGAGATTGTACTCATTACTCCTGAAGGCCAGCCGATTCACAAGCGCGTCGTGGAAGCGAAGCAGGAAGACCTGAAGATGCAGGTGCAAGAGTTAACAAAAGCTATGATCAATCCCGTGTCGAGGGATACTCAGGGCTATCTGCCAATCGCCCAGAAACTCTATCAGTGGATGATTGCACCAATAGAGGCAGACCTGCAAGCTCAAGATATAGATACGCTGCTCTTTTGCGTCGGTGGTGGTCTGCGTACTGCACCGATGGCAGCTTTACATGACGGAAAACAATTTTTGGTGGAAAAGTATAGCTTTTCTCGTATTCCTGCCTTCAAGCTGACCAATGCCATTTACACCGATTTAAGAAATACACCCGTTTTGGCAATGGGAGCATCGGAATTTAAAGACCAAAATCCTTTGCCTGCTGTTCCGGTAGAGTTATCGACGATTACGAACAGGCTGTGGCGGGGTAAATCCTTTCTCAACCAGGAATTTACTTTAGACAATTTGCGATCGCAACGCGCCTCAAATGGCTATAAAATCATTCACCTTGCCACTCATGCCGACTTCCGACCTGGAGAACCGAGCAATTCCTATGTTCAGATGTGGGATACAAAGCTGACACTCGATCAAATGAGAAAGTTGGGTTGGAACAGTCCACCTGTAGAATTGTTAGTGCTGAGTGCTTGCAAAACAGCGATTGGAGATAAAGATGTCGAATTAGGGTTTGCGGGGTTAGCTGTTCAAGCAAGGGTCAAATCTGCGATCGCTAGTTTGTGGGAGGTTAGTGATGAAGCAACTCTAGGACTCATGAGCGAATTCTATCAGCATTTGAAAAGGGCACCTATTAAAGCTGAAGCTCTCAGAGAAGCTCAGATTGCCATGTTGAAAGGACAAGTACGTTTGACAGGAGGTCAGCTACATACCTCTCGAAGGACTATTTCTCTACCTCCAGAACTGGCAGCATTGGGAAATAAAGATTTATCCTCTCCTTACTACTGGGCTGCTTTTACAATGGTCGGCAGCCCCTGGTAGGCGCGTCACGAGCAAGAGGCTTTGATACATGCGGTTTTCTTATCGACTTATAGCTCTGTTGATTGGTGCATCTGTTATCACTGGAATGACTTATGTTTCGGTACAATCTCAACAGCCACTTGTCAATGAGCAGCAACAAATTACTGAACCCTTAACGTGGGATAACATTCACAAGCTTGCTAAGGAAATAACAGTTTTAATTGACAGTTCTAACTCAGGCTCAGGGGTAATTATTGGTAAAAAGAGAATTTTTTTTCTTAATACTTACTACGTCCTTACGACTAATTCTGCTGTTGAGGGAAATAATAAATTTAATATCGTTACCCCAGATGGTAAGCGTTATTGGCTAAATTCTCAGGCAGTCAAAAAACTACCAGGGGTGGACTTAGTGGTGTTGCAATTCAACAGCATCCAAACCTATCGAGTAGCTACCCTAGCTACCTATGATTTGACTATAGGAAAAAATCCTACATTGGCTTTTGTTTCTGGGTGGTCATCGGCAAAACAAGGAGATACTAAAAAACAGAGCCATCTGTTTAGCGTGGGAATTCTTTCTACTAAAAATAGGGGAAGATTGTTTGCGATGGACTCTGTTTCTTTTCCTAAGGGTTATGAATTGGTTTATACCAATGTCACGGGAGTGGGAACGAAGGGTGGGCCCGTGTTAGATGTTAGTGGAAGCGTAATTGGAATTCATGGGCGAGTGGAATCAGAAGTCACAGTAGATGAGGGCGGCCAAAAACATGAGATTCAACTTGGTTATAGTCTAGGCATTCCAATAAAGACCTTTTTGAACAAAGCCTCTCAGACGGGAATAGACGCAGAGTTATTACAAGTCAAAACTTCACCCTCGCCTCATGCAGAGAAAGAATTCACTTCAATCTATAAAACGGCAGTCAACTCTGCTTATAAGCTAACAGAGCATATAGAAGCACGCTCTTTTCATTGTCTGACTTATGGTTGTGAAAAGAGATTAGCCCACAAAGAAACAGTTAATCAGAAAGCAACTAAAAGCCCCGTTAGTGCGATAGATTGGCTGAATTATGGCAATCAAATGTCACAGATGTTACTGCCAGAATTTGCTTTGGAAGCTTATGAACAAGCGATTAAACTCAAGCCAAATTTCTACCCAGCCTGGTATGCACGAGGGTTGCTGTTATTGAGAATAAAGGGAGACAACCAAGAAGCCTTTCAATCTTTCGACAAAGCGACTCAGTTCGCACCAGCCTTTTATCCTGCGTGGCGTGGGCGAGGGTCAGCGCTAAGCAAATTGGAACGGTACAAAGAAGCAGTGAAATCCTATGACAAAGCGCTTCAACTCAACCCCAATGACTTAACCCTTCAGCAGGTGCGAGGTGCTGTGCAGCGAGAATTGCAACGTAATCCATAAGCGGTAAACTACTCTTCAACTCAGCAGTCAGAACTTTTTTGTGAAAGCAAACCAAGACCCCTGATGCCTAAAGCTGGCAGGAGCAAATGTTTTTTATACACATTGGGTATAAAAGTCGATAAACACTAGCTAAACGTTCCCACCTCCTTTCACCTAAATCCTCCTTCCTTAACCTCTTTGATTAATCTCTGAAGCTGTTTTGATTGCTTCCTAAATAGCAAATTTTGATCAGTTTTTTATCCTGATCCGGCATCGAAAGCCGTGAAAGTATAGATGTTGCTAATCATTTGGAGAAGTCAATGCCTAAGAAGGTAGCACTGCTGATTGGAGTTAGTGAGTGTGGACCTTACATACCTGCACATCTGGAGGCTGCTAATAATGTGCTAGCACTGCAACAAGTTTTGCAAGACCCGAAGCTGGGAGGGTTTGATGAGGTAGAAGCTCTGCTCAATCCCGATCTAAAAACAATGCAAAAAGCCATTGGGAAGGGATTTGCAAAATGTGGAGCTGATGATTTAGCACTGCTATTTTTCTCTGGTCACTGTCTTCTAGATGAGGAGGGTCATCTTTACTTTACGAGCAATATCACTGGTAAAGATGACTTTAAAACAACTGCAATACCCGCCAGTTTTGTGCAACAGCAATTAAGTATTAGCGATGCCGAACAACAAATAGTAGTTCTTGACTGTTGCTTCCAATCTCCCTTCTCTGAAGGTTTGCCAACAGCAAATGTGGGTGTGAATCTCAATAGAGAATTGGGGGCTAAAGGGCGGATTATTCTTACTGCTTCCACTGTTACGCAAACTGCCGTTGAGCAGGAAGGAGCAAGCCTTTCACCATACACTCAGTACTTCGTTGAGGGGATTGAGACAGGCGCAGTCGCTCAAGCAGAGACTGGCTTAATCTACATCCGTGACTTGCATAATTATGCAAAAGAAAAAGCCCAGTCTATTCAGCCCCAGAAAGAGTCAGATATTATTCTGGAGGAGAAAGACTTCGATATTTTACTGACTGTTCTACCCAGCCGAATTTCCAACGGTGAGGCAGGGACAGAACATGGTCAAGTCGAAGCTGAGTATTGCAAAATCGTTGAGAACTATGGGCGTACTGGGGAAATTCCTTATATTGTCAACTATACCTTGGAGAAGAAAGAGAAAACCCTTGGTATAGCAGTTGACCCAGACACACCTGATGAACTGATTTCTGAACGGAGTATTGACTACACTAAGCTACGAGATTTGCTAAAAGCTGGTCAATGGCAGGAAGCCGATCATGAAACGTTGCTGGTCATCCTCAAGGCAGCTAATCGAGAACAAGAAGAATATTTGAATATTGAATCAATTGAGAGCTTTCCTTGTGCAGATCTGCATACTATAGATCGGCTCTGGCTGAAGTCTAGCAATGG
>JBFLZA010000553.1:0-6250 GCA_040756535.1 Cyanobacteriota bacterium | reverse complement strand
GGGTATCAGTTAGCTGGAACAGTGGTGGCGGCGCGATCGCAAATTCACCCCTCACAGTTCCTTGAACAGCACTCTACCAAAAATCCTCATTTCTGGACACCTGCTGATGCTGACTATCCCCGCTTGCTGCTAGAAATTCCTAGCCCTCCTCCAGTGCTGTACTATCGAGGGCAGGTGCAACCTCAGGAAAATCAGGGTATCAAGCCGATGGTGGGCATTGTGGGCACCCGTGAACCCACCGAATACGGCAAACGCTGGACACGGAAAGTGAGCGCGGCACTGGCTAAACATGGTTTTACCGTAGTGTCCGGAATGGCAGCAGGGATTGATACCGAAGCGCATCTCGGCTGTCTAGCATTGGGGGGACGGACAATCGCAGTGCTCGGAACGGGTGTAGATATGATTTATCCGCCGCGCAACCGGAATCTTTACGAACAAATTCAGCAACAGGGATTGGTTGTTAGTGAATATCCTGCCGGAACTCAACCCAATCGCGTCCACTTTCCCCAGCGCAATCGGATTATTGCAGGTTTGAGTCGTGCGATTGTGGTCATGGAAGCCCCAACCAAGTCTGGCGCACTGATTACAGCTTACCAAGCGAATGATTTTTGTCGGGATGTCTACGTGCTGCCGGGAAGATTGGATGATCAGCAGTCATTAGGCTGTTTGGGGCTTTTAAGTCGAGGGGCTCAAGCTTTTGTCAGTGAAGGTCATTTGCTGGAAATGCTGGGAGCGATGCCAGAACTTGACCCAGTGGTGCAGTTGCCTTTATTTGCTCAAGAACAATCCCCATCTGTGCCTGAGTTGGAGCCAGAATTGGCAAAGGTGTTGCAGGTCTTACCTTCGGAACCGACATCCTTCGATGTCATTGTACAGCAAGTAGGTTTAGAGGCTGGGATGGTTTCTGGGGCTTTATTGCAGTTAGAACTCATGGGGCTGGTGTCTCAGTTACCAGGAATGCGGTATCAACGATGTTGAAACAATTTAGAAAAATGAGCCGATGGGCAGCATGGATGTTGCTAGCCTTAGCGGCCACTTTGATGTTTTCTCTGGTGGGTAGCACCCATCCATTCAAGAATTCTTTGCGGGACTTGGCACAAAAACGAGGAATTGACTTTGGGACAGCCGTTTGGGTTGAGCCTCTATCCCAGGATTCGACCTATCGCAAGGTGTTGGCGCGGGAGTTCAACATGGTGACGCCAGAGAATGAGATGAAGTTTGGGCCACTGCATCCAGAACGCGATCGCTACGATTTTACCGCCGCCGATAAGTTGGTAGACTTTGCCAAGGAACACGATATGGAGGTGCGGGGCCATACTCTGGTTTGGCATGAAAGTTTACCCGACTGGCTCACCTCACGAGAGTGGGCGTATGAAGAGTTGATGACCATTCTACGAGGTCATATAGAACAGGTCGTTGGTCATTATAAGGGGCAGTTGGTGGATTGGGATGTGGTGAATGAAGCGATCGCAGACGACAAACAGGCGCTTAGAGATACGATGTGGCTAAAGGTAATTGGGCCAGAATATATCGAGAAGGCATTTCGCTGGGCCCATGAAGTTGACCCCAAAGCTCGCTTATTTTACAACGACTACGGCGGCGAGGAAGTGGGAGGAAAGTCGGATGCCATCTATGAAATGGTTAAAGACTTGCTGAAACAGGGGGTTCCGATTCACGGGGTTGGCTTGCAAATGCACGTCAATATTAAGAACCCTCCGAATCCTGAAAAAGTGGCGGCAAATATCAAGCGCCTGAACGATTTGGGATTGGCAGTGCAGATTACAGAGATGGATGTGAGAACCTGGGATGCGACGGGTACGCCAAAGCAAAAGTTGGCTGCCCAAGCCGAAGTTTATCGGAATATGATGCAGGTTTGTTTAGCCGCTAAGAATTGTAATGCATTTTTGCTTTGGGGAGTTAGCGATCGCTATTCCTGGGTTCCCCGCATTTTGAAGAAAGCCGATGCACCCTTGATTTTTGATGCCTCTTATCGCGCCAAACCCGCTTATAACGTCCTGAAGGAGGTACTTAAGGAACGTTGAGTCAGGCCGCTTGAATGAGGGAAAAGAGTCAGGTAGCGCAGCCGTTCCGGTTCACATAAAAGCTCTACAAGCCCAAGATTAAGTTCATCTTCTACTTAGTCTAGAGACTTAAATATCCGGTTGTAATGCTTCTGTCTAATCTCATCCTACAGATGTTCTACAGGCATCAATTGAGGGCTAGAAGAGGGTTGATGTACTACGTTTGACTACGACTTGGTATAACAACAACGTTCTCTTTGTAAGATTGATTCAAAAGGCTTTAAAGCCCAGCGGTGCAGCTAGAGAGAGAAGCTTCGGCCAGAGCATCCTCCATAACAAAAACATTACACTTTTCCCTTCCAGCTTGACTCAATTTATGTCATTAAGTAGCAACCTCCGACAACCGTTGGTGCAATCGGAGGTAATTGACAGGCAACCTCTAATCGTTTCTCCCAATACTCTAGTCGCTGAAGCAATTACCTGCATGAGTCAGGAACGGGCTAGTTGCGTTCTGGTAGTGGAGCAACAGCGATTAGTGGGTATTTTCACTGAGCGCGATGTTGTCAGAATCACTGCCTGTAGGATGCCACTGGAGGATGTAGCGATCGCGCCAGTGATGAGTGCTAATCCGATTACCCTTTGTGTCGAAGAAGTTACTGACATCTTCTATGCCCTATCTCTACTACGCCAGCAGCAAATAAGTCATCTCCCGGTAGTCGATAAGTCAGGTCAAGTGGTTGGGGTGATCGCATGGAACACTATCCTCGAAGCCCTAGACCTCATAGAGCTTTCCGCTACTCGAGAACTCTTGCAGCAGACAGTGGTGCAACAGACAGCTCAATTAAGGCTTGTCAATGAGCAATTGCAACAGGAAACCGAAAAGCGCCAACAAGCAGAAGCTGCCTTACGCTTGTGTGAACAAAAGGAGGAAAAACTCAAGCGTAGTGAAGCGAATCTGGCAACAGCCCAAAAAATTGCCCATCTAGGAAACTGGGAATTTGATGTACTCACTGGAGGAATTACCTGGTCAGAGGAGAAATTTCGCATTTTTGGTCTTGACCCAACCCTTTGCGAACCGACTTACGCCGAACTGATTGAGAAGATTCATCCCGATGACCGAGAGGTGTTTCAACGAGTTGCTGAGGAAGCGATCGCATCGGGGACATTCTACGAACTTGACTATCGAGTTGTGCGCCCGAATGGTGAAATCCGGTACGTCGAGGGAAGAGGAGAGGCTGTTGTTAATGACTCAGGGCAAACGATTCGACTGTTTGGAATAGCACGGGATATCACCGAGCGAAAGGAAACAGAAGAGGCACTGCGCTTTAGCTTAGCCACGAATCGCGCACTTTTGGATGCCATCCCAGATATGATATTCCGCTGTTGTGCAGATGGCACCTATATAGACTTCAAACCGGCTAAAGACATCAAGACAATCATGCCGCCGAGTCTGTTTATTGGGAAAAAAGTACAGGACGTTTTACCAAAAGAATTGGCACAGAGAATGCTCTATGCTCACTCTCAAGCCATAGCGTCAGGTTCAACCCAAATCTTAGAGTATCAGCTAAAAAGTGATGACGAATTGCGCGATTACGAGGCTCGCATCGTAGCCAAAGATAGCGACGAAGTTCTCGCACTCGTGCGCGATATTACTGAGCAAAAGCAGGCACAACAGAAATTACACGAGACGAAAAACTTGTATCAGCAGATTCTCGATGCCATTCCCGACTTGATTTTATGCAAAGGCGCACAATCGAGGATTGTTTATGCGAACAAGGCATTCCGCGACTACTACAGGATGACGCAAGAACAGTTGCAAGGCATGATCGACGCGGTCTTCGTGAAGCCTGATTATACGCAACAGTACCTGAAAGACGATGCTTATGTGTATAACACTGGAGAGACACTAAAGATTGAGGAACCGGTCATTCGCTTCGATGGACAGGAACGCTTATTCAGTACGGTTAAAAGTGCCATTAGAAATGCTACTGGGCAGGTAATCCAGACAGTTGGCGTGTCTCGTGACATTACGGAGCAAAAGCTTGCCCAAAAGCGTTTACGATTGCTAGAAAGAGCGATCGCTGCTTCTAACAATGGCATTATTATTAGCGATGCCATAGCGCCTAAGAACCCAATTATTTACGTCAATTCTGGGTTTGAGCGTCTAACTGGCTACCGAACAGAAGAAGTCCTTCACAACCAATGCTGCTCATTTAAGCCAACAGATGCAACGCCAACTGCCCTTGAAGAAATTCAGCGTGCGCTTACCTCTGGTAAAGAAACCCAAGTAACTTTGCATAGCGCTCGTTCTGATGGCACTCTGTTCTGGAGTGAATTGTGCATTGCTCCCGTCCGGGATGCAACGGGACGCTTGACGAACTTTATTGGCGTGCAGACTGATATCACCACTCGCGTCGCTTTTGAGCAAGCGCTGCGGCAAAGTGAAGAGCGATTCCGCAACTTAGTGGAAACGACTAGCGATTGGGTTTGGGAGGTGGATGAAAACGCCGTCTATACCTATGCCAGTCCCAAAGTGTTCGACTTATTGGGTTACAATCCTGAAGAAGTGCTGGGCAAGACCCCATTTGATTTGATGCCAGCAGAAGAAGCGCGTCGCGTTGCCGACATTTTTGCGCCTATTGCTGCCAAGCAACAGCCATTTCAAGGTCTTGAAAACACAAATGTCCACAAAAAAGGTCATCTGGTTGTTCTCGAAACCAACGGAGTTCCGCTCTTCGATACCAAGGGCGAATTCCGGGGTTATCGCGGGATAGATCGAGATATCACCTTTCGCAAACAAGCAGAGGTCGCCCTACAACAATCAACCCAGCGGGAAAGAGACAAGGCACAAGCGCTAGAACAAACCCTGAGAGAATTAAAAAGCACCCAAGCCCAACTCATACAAGCCGCAAAAATGTCGAGTCTGGGACAAATGATAGCGGGTGTTGCCCACGAAATCAACAATCCCACGACCTTTATCTACTGCAATCTTACTCCTGCTCGGTCATACTTCCAAGACCTGCTGAGACTGATTCAAATCTACCAGCAGGATTACCCTAATCCCACACCAGAAATTCAGCAGATAACTGAAGAGATTGACTTAGATTTTATCGTAGAAGATTGGTCAAAATTGATGAATTCAATGCAGGTGGGAGCCGAGCGCATCCAGCAGATTGTTCTCTCACTGCAGAGCTTCTCCCGACTAGATAAATCGGAGCTAAAAGCTGTAGATATTCATCAGGAGATTGACAACACTCTCCTAATTTTGCAGCCTCGACTGAGGGCAGTAGGCGATCGCCCAGCAATAAAGATGATTAAAGACTATGGTCAACTGCCACCTATTAATTGTTACGCCAACGAGTTGAATCAGGTGTTTATGAATCTTCTCTCGAATGCCATTGACGCCCTAGAAACTCAACCTGCCCCACGAGTGATTACCATCCGCACAGAAATGGGGAGTGGGGAGTGGGGAGTAGGGAATGGGGAACCATCCTCCCCTACTCCCTCTGTTGTCATTCGGATTGCCGATAATGGTTCTGGAATGAGTGAAGCGGTGCTTCATCAGATATTTGACCCCTTTTTTACCACGAAGCCTGTAGGAAGTGGTACGGGTCTGGGGTTATCCATTAGCTACCAGATTGTAGTGGAAAAACACCAGGGTCAACTCAGTTGTATTTCTGCTCTAGGAGAAGGGACAGAGTTTATCGTGAAGATTCCAGTAAGACCTTTACCTCAGTACCCAGAAAGAGGCAGTCAGTCGTAATTATCTACTAAGTTGGAAATTCCAATGAATCTTCAAAGTTTACAGAATAGGTTATGTGCATTGATTCTGTTAGCTTTGGCGGCAACGTTGCTATTTGACCGCTCTAGCTATGCACAAGTGACCAAGATTACATCACCGGTTTTACACGCTACTCTGAATGAATCTCAACAAGAAGCCGCATTTCAAGCTCGTAGCCTCGCCATTCGGGAACACGTAGCCGCTCAAGACTTAGACGAATGGGCCGCTTGGCAACAACGCATGAATCCCGGTGAACCCCACAAGTATTCGCTCTCCGTTCTCCTTGCTCGCCTCAGCTTAAGCGATCGCTACGACTCGCAGCGAATGTGGAATACACTGCTCAAACTGGACAAAGAGCAACCCAATCTGTACCACTTCCGCAGTGTTTTTGATATCCCAATCTTCTTTCGATACCGAAACAGCCTGCCCAAAGAGGTAGAAGCAGTTT
>JBFLZA010000552.1:0-6304 GCA_040756535.1 Cyanobacteriota bacterium | reverse complement strand
TGTGACAGTAGCTAAAACTTACAAAGATACCGTTAATCTGCCCAAGACCCAATTTGACATGCGGGCAAACGCAGTCAAGCGCGAACCGGAACTACAAAAGTTTTGGGAAGACCACAACATTTACGAACAACTGTCACAGAACAATCCTGGCGAAATTTTCATTTTGCATGATGGGCCGCCCTACGCTAATGGCTCCCTGCACATGGGTCATGCCCTCAACAAAATTCTCAAAGACATTATCAATAAATTCCAACTGCTCCAAGGGCGTAAGGTTCGCTACGTTCCTGGTTGGGACTGCCACGGCTTACCGATTGAGCTCAAAGTCCTGCAAAACATGAAGTCCGAAGAGCGGCAAAATCTGACACCGCTAACCCTACGCCATAAAGCTCGTGACTTTGCGCTGCAAGCCGTTGATGAGCAACGCCGAGGTTTCAAGCGCTATGGCGTTTGGGGGGATTGGGATCATCCTTATCTAACCTTGACGCCAGAATACGAGGCGGCTCAGATTGGTGTCTTCGGTCAGATGGTACTCAAAGGTTACATCTACCGAGGATTGAAGCCTGTTCACTGGAGTCCCAGTTCTCAAACGGCGTTGGCAGAAGCGGAGTTGGAGTATCCAGAAGGTCATACTTCGCGCAGCATCTTTGCTGCGTTCAAAATGACCAAGGCAGCAGATGCTGTAAAAGAGGTATTAGAGCCATTGCTGCCGGAGTTGGGAGTTGCCATCTGGACGACAACTCCTTGGACGATCCCCGGTAACCTCGCCGTCGCCGTCAATCCGGAACTTAACTATGCCGTGGTTCAGGTTGGTTCAGAAATCCCTCATAAATACCTGATTGTTGCAGCGGATTTGGTAGAACAGTTGTCCCAAACCTTTGGCACTCAGCTTGAGGTGAAAGCGACAATGCCAGGACAGGCGTTGGAACATAGCACCTACCAGCATCCCCTGTATGATCGCGAAAGTCCAATTGTGATGGGCGGGGATTATATCACAACTGAGTCCGGTACGGGCTTGGTTCACACCGCTCCCGGACATGGTCAAGAGGACTTTATCGTCGGTCAGCGTTATGGCTTGCCGATTCTATCTCCCGTGGACGACAAGGGCAACTTTACCGAAGATGCCGGAAAGTTCGCAGGGTTAAACGTGCTCAAGGATGCCAATGAGGCAATCATCCAAGCACTGATGGAAGCGGGTTCCCTGTTGAAGGAAGAGGCTTACCAGCACAAGTATCCCTATGACTGGCGTACCAAAAAGCCGACCATCTTCCGCGCAACGGAGCAGTGGTTTGCTTCTGTAGAAGGATTCCGGGATGAGGCGCTAAAAGCGATCGCATCTGTCACCTGGATTCCCGCTCAAGGGGAAAACCGCATCACCCCAATGGTTGCCGAGCGCTCTGATTGGTGTATCTCCCGTCAACGGAGCTGGGGCGTTCCGATCCCCGTGTTCTACGACGAGCAAACGAACGAACCTCTGCTAAACGAGGGAACGATCGCTCACGTCCAGGCAATCATCGCTGAAAAAGGCTCAGATGCTTGGTGGGAACTGTCGGTAGAAGAACTGCTTCCCGAACAATACCGCAATAATGGCAAGACATACCGCAAAGGCACGGACACAATGGATGTCTGGTTTGACTCCGGTTCCTCTTGGGCCTCTGTTCTCAAGCAGCGCGATGAACTGCGCTATCCGGCTGATTTGTACTTGGAAGGGTCAGACCAACATCGGGGTTGGTTCCAGTCCAGTTTGCTCACCAGCGTTGCTAGCAACGGCTGTGCGCCTTACAAAACCGTCTTAACCCACGGCTTTACGGTGGATGAAGAGGGGCGCAAGATGAGTAAATCTCTGGGGAATGGGTTTGACCCGATGGAGGTGATTGAGGGGGGTACAATTCAACTCCAAAAAAAAGGTAAAAAAGAGAAGGTAACGATGCCGCCTTATGGTGCTGATGTGTTGCGCCTGTGGGTGTCATCGGTAGACTACTCGGCGGATATTCCCCTGAGTACAACCATCCTCAAGCAATTAGGAGATGTCAGGGGCAAGATTCGCAATACAGCCCGTTTCTTGCTAGGTAACCTCCATGACTTCGATCCGGAAAAGCATACGGTGCCTTATGAGGAGTTGCCGGAATTAGACCGCTATATGCTGCACCGGATGACGGAAGTGTTTGGGGAAGTCACCGAGGCGTTTGAGAGTTATCAGTTCTTCCGCTTTTTCCAGACGATACAAAATTTCTGCGTTGTTGACTTATCCAACTTCTATCTGGATATTGCCAAAGATCGACTCTACATCAGTTCCCTCGACTCTGTGCGCCGTCGCAGTTGTCAGACAGTGCTGAAGGTAGCACTGGAGAATTTAGCACGAGCGATCGCACCTGTGTTGTGTCACATGGCAGAGGATATCTGGCAGTACCTCCCCTACAAAACGCCTTACAAATCGGTGTTTGAAGCCGGTTGGGTGAAGTTAGAAGATGAGTGGAAAAAGCCGGAACTCACTGCACCTTGGTCAACCTTACGCACCATCCGCACTGAGGTGAACAAGGTGATGGAACAAGCAAGAACACAAAAGATGATTGGGGCTTCCCTAGATGCTAAGGTGTTGCTCTACGTCCCCGATTCAGACTTGCGGCAACGCCTCGAATCCCTCAATCCGTCCGATAGTCTCAGTGATAATCGGGTAGACGAGTTGCGCTATCTGTTTTTAGCCTCTGAGGTGGAAGTTCTAGATTCACCGGAAGCCATCCAAAAAGCTGATTACAAGCTGGAATCGGATAAGTTATCGGTGGGTGTGGTGAAAGCAGAAGGGGAGAAATGCGATCGCTGCTGGAATTACTCCACCCGCGTTGGCACAATATCAGAGCATCCTTTATTGTGCGATCGCTGTGTTCCTGCTTTGGAGGGTCAATTTTAACCGCAGATAAACGCAGATGGACGCAGATGAATGCTAAATTAGCGTTTATCTGCGTCGTCTACCTAAGCTGAAGTAAGCGCCTACATCTGTGGTTTTACTGAAAATTCGATAAATAACTCATCTTCTCGTCTAAGTTCCCCGGCGAACTCTCAACAGCATCTACCTTCTGTAAAAATTCTTCGGCTAGCTTTGCGAACGCTTTTGAGCCAGAGGAATTAGGAGTAGCGAGAACCGCAGGCATAAAACTGTCCACAGCTTTAGCCACATTTACATCCATAGGAATGCGGTTCTCGAAAAGTTGAGTTGGACTGAAATCTGCCGTAACTCGCTGCATCACCTGTTTGTAATACCGGTCGAATAAGCCGCCACTGGATAAAATAAACACAACTCCTAATAGTTGTGCATTAAAACTTCTATCTTCACCATAATTCTCTTTAAGCTTGGCAATCCGTCCTTCTAAAAGCTTAATGCCAACAATTGATAAAGGTTCAGGTCGAGCGGGCATTAGATAAAAATTACTCGCTACAATTCCACTGCGAGTTAAAAGATTGTAGCCTGGAGCGCAATCTAGAATAATAAAGTCATAATCATTAATTACAGGGGCTAAAATTCCTTTAATTAATTCCTCTTCAAACACATTCCAAACGTCGCTAAAATCACAGTTTTCTCCGTTCATTGCTTTTTTATGAAGCAGTTCAGAGACTAAATATTCGTCATAAAGGTCAATATCTCCAGGCAATAAATGCAAATCTTCAATTTGACAAATATTAGATTGAATAATTTCTGGAGTTGTCCGTTTAATCCGGCTATTGGGTTTAATTTCTTTATAAATAAGCTGACCCAATGTGCGCTTCTCTCTCCTAACTCTCGCAAACTCTTGAGGCGGCATTAAGCTCAGTGTGGCACTAATTTGCGAATCTAAATCGACAACTAAGACGCGCTTTCTATGATTTTTCGCCAAGCAAGTAGCCAAGTTGACGGTGAGAGTTGTCTTTCCAACACCGCCTTTCATGTTAACTGTGGCAATGACCAATCCCATTAATAAAATCCTCTAGAGCAACGTTGCCTTATTTGGCGTAATCTAAATCCAGTTACTTAGGGTACTGGTTTATGGAAATTGGTAATCGGAAGTTGTTCCTCTTGATTACCCATTACCCATTCCCTATTTTTACTTAGAAAAGAGTTTACAACAGCTGATTCCTGAACTATCAATTTGCTAAATTTTTACAAACCCGTGGAGCTAGGAGAAATGACAGTTCCAGTGTTAGAAGAGGAGGCATCAGAATTATTCACGGTTTCGGCTGTAGGTTCGGGGGTTGTAGACGTATCAGTAGTCGTGGGAATAACGGTTGGCGTAGGGCCAATCATTGTAGGAGCCACTGTTGGCGTGGGTCCAATGGTTAGGTTAGTCGTTGAGGAGCTCGGCCCAAACATCAGGGGAATGGTTGAGGGGGTAGGCGCAATCATTGTAGGAGCCACGGATGTTGTGGGCGTAATCGTCTCAGGTGTGGCTAGGGGTATGAGTTCTAGGTTTGCAGGCGTGACGGTATTCGAGATAGGGACGCGCTGAGGGTCAAATTTTGTGGTGGAGCCATCATCGGGGGTAGGAGTAATGATTATAGGCTCAAGTGCATCGACTTGAGACAAGGGGCTTTGAGCCAATGCCGGACTACACATCAAAGCACCTGCTGTTACTCCAAACCAAGCTGGAAGTTTCTTGAGCAAGATTAGTTTTATCCTTTGACTGGATTTACCATTGGGAGGATCAGGCGTCAACACGGAACCGTTAGAACCTAATCCACTAGTATAAGACAGTAAACGTTTTGGTTATAAAATTAGTCAAAAAAATAATCTACAAAATAATTTAACCTGCTTTTCTGTAAGCAGTTGAAGCTGTGACATATAGCGCTATTGATTTATATAATGAACAAGCTTTATGTGCAAAACTTGATTCGGATTGCTAAAAAAGCAGAATACAGTGGGAGCTAACGAGTGATAAATCGTATAAGTTAGCGATTAAATCACGGCTACGGTTAATCCAATCAGACACATAATGCTTGTCTAAAACGCTTCTGAGGAGCATTACACTATGGCAAAGAAGCCAAAGAAGAAAAAAGTTCAATCCCCAACCAATCTAGCGTTGCAGCGTCCAGACCCTAACGCGGTAGCAGACAACATTAACTCAAATCTGCCCGTGTCATCAGAACCGATAGATGAGGTAGCCGTTGAGGTTGACTCTAACCCCACCGAATCTCCTCCTATTCCTGGAGAGGAGCCGCCAGCTCCAGTTCCCCAGGTAGAACCACCCCCCCAACCTGCACCACCCCCTAAACCAACGCCTTCACCTGTACCGGAACTAGAACCAGTAAGTACGATAGAAACGGTCAGCAATGCTGATGGTGAAGCCTTTAGCACTGGCGACAAGATTGTGGTTACAGCACCTTGGGGTGAGCAGGCGATCGCACAAATTACTAGCATTTATCAAAGCCCTAGTGACACTTGGGCGCAATATAAACCCATAGTAGAGGAGTTGCCCACAGGCTGGAGTTGGTTGGGTGGCGTTTGTCGAGCTGAGTCACTCATGAAAGTTGAGTGAATTAGCGATCGCGCACTCTCCAACGCCTCAATGCTATGTCAGTAGAACTTCAATAGTTCTTACTGGGGTAGCCCTGTTAATTCCAACTAGCAAGAAAGACGATTGATATGTGCGACACTTTTGTAGCCCTCCCCGATGCCACCCTTCAGGACGATGTCATTTTTGGCAAAAATAGTGACAGACCCCAAGGTGAAATTCAAGATATTGTCGTCATTCCAGCTCAAACTCATTCCAACAACTCAGGGGTTGAATGCACTTATATCCAAATCCCCCAAGTTGAAAAAACTTTTGCAGTCATTCTTTCCAAACCTCGATGGATGTGGGGAGCAGAAATGGGTGCAAATGAGTGTGGAGTCGTGATTGGGAATGAAGCCGTTTGGACAAGAGAACCCTACAAAACCAAGGGTCTGTTAGGCATGGATTTGCTTCGGTTGGGATTAGAACGGGGTGAAGCAGCATTCTGTGCGCTGCAAATTATCATCGACTTACTAGACAGGTACGGACAGGGGGGAAATTGTGCCGAACATTTTTCGATGAATTATCATAACTCTTTTATCCTGGCAGACAAAAACGAAGCCTGGGTTCTTGAGACGGCAGGAAAATATTGGGTGGCTCAGCGAGTTACAAGCGGCACGAGGTCAATTTCTAATAATCTCAGTATCCGGAATAAAGGCGATCTTCGCCATCCCGAAGTGATTAAATACGCTATAGAAATTGGTGCGTGTAAAAGCGAGGAGGAGTTTGATTTTGCCAAAAATTTTTCAGCGGGAGGAATTGGTGAAGCTTTATCTCCCTCTTCGAGA
>JBFLZA010000551.1:0-6306 GCA_040756535.1 Cyanobacteriota bacterium | reverse complement strand
TGGTTAGCTTACGGGAAGCAGTCAGTGGGAGAGAAATTTTAACCTTGGAAGGGCACACCGACTGGGTAAATTCAGTTGCCTTCAGTCCTGAAGGTAAAACTCTTGCTAGTGGCAGTTCTGACCAAACAGTGAGGCTATGGAACATTAGCACAGGTAAATGCTTGAAAACCTTGCAAGGGCATAGCAGTTTTGTATATTCAGTTGCCTTCAGTCCAGATGCTGAAAGCCTTGCCAGTAGTAGTGGAGACCAAACAATCAAACTATGGAATGTGTACACGGGTGAATACGTGAAAACCTTGCACGGGCATAGCGGTTTTGTACGTTTAGTTGCCTTCAGTCCAGATGGAGAAAGGCTTGCCAGTGGTAGTGAGGATACAACAATCCGACTATGGGATATCCACACAGGTGAATGCTTGACAACCTTGCACGGGCATAGCCGATCTGTACGTTCAGTTGCCTTCAGTCTAGATGGAGAAAGGCTTGCCAGTGGCAGTGAGGATACAACAATCCGACTATGGGATATCCGCACGGGTGAATGCTTGACAACCTTGTACGGGCATAACAATTTGGTAGCTTCAGTCGCCTTCAGTCCAGATAGTGCAAGACTTGCCAGTGGTAGTGATGATCAAACAATCAAGTTATGGGATATTCACACAGGTGAATGCTTGACAACCTTGCGCGGGCATAACAATTGGGTAGCTTCAGTCGCCTTCAGTCCAGATGGTGAAAGGCTTGCCAGTGGCAGTGGAGACCAAACAATCAGGCTATGGGATGCGTACACAGGTGAATGCCTGAAAACCTTGCAGGGATATACCTATTTGGTAAATTCAGTTACCTTCAATCCTGAAGGTCAAACTCTTGCCAGTGGCAGTGGAGACCAAACAGTCAGGCTATGGGATGTGTACACGGGTGAATGCTTGACAACCTTGTACGGGCATAACAATTGGGTACATTCAGTCGCCTTCAGTCCAGATGGAGAAAGGCTTGCCAGTGGCAGTGAGGATACAACAATCCGACTATGGGATATCCACACAGGTGAATGCCTGAAAACCCTGCGTGGGCATAAAACTTGGGTACATTCAGTCGCTTTCAGTTCTCATGGAGAAAGACTTGCCAGTGGTAGTTCTGACCAAACAATCAGACTATGGGATGTGTACACGGGTGAATGCCTGAGAACCTTGCACGGGCATAGCCGATCGGTACGTTCAGTTGCCTTTAGTCCAGATGGAGAAAAGCTTGCTAGTGGCAATGAGGATACAACAATCCGACTATGGGATATCCACGCAGGTGAATGCTTGACAACCTTGCACGGGCATAGCGGTTTTGTCCGTTCAGTTGCCTTCAGCCCAGATGGGAAAACTCTTGCCAGTGGTAGTTCTGATAAAACAGTTAGACTATGGGATATCCGCACAGGTAAGTGTCTGAAAACCTTGCACGGGCACACCTATTGGATACGTTCAGTCGCCTTCAGTCCAGATGGGAAAACTCTTGCCAGTGGCAACCGGGATAGCACAATTAAGCTTTGGGATGTCAAGACGGGTGAATGCATCAAAACAATGAGACATGAAAGACCCTATGAGGGCATGAATATCACGGACGTTACGGGTTTAATGGAAGCTGAGAAAGCCACACTCAAAGCTTTAGGAGCAGTAGAAGATGGGGAGTGAAGGCGAGATCCCCGACTTTTTAGAAAAGTCGGGGATCTGAAGCATAGCGCGATTTGCTGAAGTGAAGAGAAAGTGCGATCTACAATAGCGATGTCGTGAGTTAGGAGGCGAGCAAATGAAAATTGTAAAATTATTAATGAATGATGATAATCAAACTGTAGTTTTGCCCAAAGAATTCCAGTTCGAGGGCAATGAAGTTTACATCAAAAAGATAGGCAATGCTATTGTTCTAATTTCCAAAGAAAATCCTTGGGAAACCTTACTTCATAGCTTAGAACTCTTCTCTGAAGACTTCATGGAAACCAGAGAACAGCCTATTCTAGAGGTTAGAGAGGCTCTGGAATGAGATTTCTACTGGATACAAATACGTGCATCTACATCATTAAACGGAAGCCACCTAAAGTATTAGAGAAATTTCAGACACTTGAAATTTCTGACGTAGGCATCTCATCAATTACTGTTGCAGAACTTGAATACGGTGTTTACAAAAGCCAGCGCCAAGAGCAAAATCGAGCAGCACTCAGTCAGTTTTTAATACCCTTGGAGGTTATTCCCTTCGATGAGAGAGCAACACAAACCTATGGACGAATTCGAGCGGAATTAGAGCGACAAGGTATCGTCATTGGGTCGATGGATATGCTAATAGCATCCCAGGCAATCAGTTTCGGGCTGATCTTGGTGACCAATAACGTGAGAGAACTGTCACGAATTCCGGGCTTAGTCATAGAAAATTGGATAGATTAATCTGTGTAAAGGCATGAATATCACAGGAATTACGAATTTAACGGATAACGGAACCCCTTAAAAGCCACGGTCAAAGCTTTAGGTGCAGTAGAAGATGGGGAGTGAAGGCTAGCTCCCCGACTTTTTACAGAAGTCGGGGATCTGAACCAAGAGTGATGCGCTAACGCGCCGCGAGAGCTAACGAATCATGGAGAGAAAGTGCGATCGCCCCATCTCCCTCAAGAGGGTGTATCATTCTTTTTCTAACCTGAAAACACCCGATGCAATTCATGCAGCTACAGCACTCAATTCAAGTTGTACGCTATTTCTAACCAATGACAGTGGATTTCGTAATGTTCTCAGTCTACCTGTTGTCATCCTCAGTGAAGTATTGGCATCATGACAGTACTCTCTACAAGAACATGAATATCATTTAAATTTGCTAAGGAGAATCAAACGCAATGGTGACAACCCCAGTTATCTCGAATAGCCCTAAAATCTTATCCTTAGAAGATTGGATGCAAAATCCCCCAGATAGTACTGAATGGGTAAATGGGGAATTAGTAGAGAAAACTGGCATGACGCTCAAGCATAGTAAAGTTCAGGGAAATCTATACTTCCATTGGAGAAATTATAAAGACTCCAGCGGGCAGGGAGGAGAAGTTTATACCGATGTCCCCTGTCGCACCCATAAGCAAGGACGCTTTCCTGATGTTGCCTATCTTACGCCAGAATTAGTCGCCCAGTATGGCAACGCGAAAGTGCTTCCCCAGAGTTTCCCCTTGAGTGCCGAGATTGTTTCACCTACAGATTTGGCTGAAGATGTCATTGCCAAAGCTCAAGAATATTTACAGTCTGGTGGTGAAGAAGTCTGGTTAGTTTATCCCGATAATCGCTGGATTATTGTAGCTTCTGAAGAATCTAGGAAAATATTTATTTCTGGTGAAGTGATTAGCACCCAAAAAGTTTTACCTGGTTTTAGTAGCCTCGTCGATGAATTATTAGCATAAATATCGCTAGTGTTATGGGTTTAACGGAAGCCTTTGACAGCCATGCTCAAAGCTTGAAGATAGGAAGTAGAGAGTAGGAGTACGATTCCCTACAGGTAGCGAGAGCTTCACGCCTAGTAGCTAGTAGAGAAAAACTGTGATATATCCGTGATATTAGCATCGTGTTGATGAGGTGATGAGGAGCAATTCAGTTAGCAGCTAAAAGCAAGGAGTTGAAATATGAGCGAAATTAAAACAAGTGAAACCGTGAATATCCAACTAGTTGAATCTCTGGTACAAGCTATTCGCTCTCTGTCACCCGCAGAACAAGCTTTGCTAGAAGAAAAATTATTTGGTGAAATCCCTTATCCTTCAACTCTTGAACTGATGCATCTTGCCGATAAAGGTGGAGCTTTTGACTTTTGGCATGATGAACCAGATTTATATACCCTTGAAGATGGAGAAGCGATTGAGTGGCAATAAATAAAGGAGATATAGTTCTGGTTAATTTTCCGTTTACTGATCTCAGCCAAACAAAGTTGCGCCCTGCTCTGGTACTGTGGTTAAGCTCAACAGGCAATGATGTTACCCTCTGTGCCATTACTTCTCAAAACGTTAACAGCCTGAATCCAGAGGAATTTGCTCTTGACGCTTCAGATGCAGAATTTCCAAGCACAGGATTACGGGTTTCGTCTAAAGTGATAGTAACTCGAATTGCTACCCTAAATCGCCAGCTAATTGTTAGAAAGTTAGGGAAATTGGGGATTCAGCAAATGCAAGTCCTAAATGCGATTATGATACAAGAATTCCAATTGAATTGATGAAGGCATGAAGATCACGGCTGTTAGAGGTTTAACCGAAGCTAATGAATCTGACTCACTTCCTTAACGCTTAACTCAACCTACACTTTCCTCAAGTCAGTGCCATTCTTCTTAGGATGGCTGGAGTGTGGGTAACGATAGCTTGTGCGGATCTAGCAACAGCTTGTGCGGATCTAGCAACAGCTTGTGCGGATCTAGCAACAGCTTCTAGTTTGTAACAACAGTTTAAGCAGATCTAGCAACAGCTTCTAGGTTTGTAACAAAATTTTCTTGGCGAGTAACAATAGTTGAAGCATTAGTAGCGACAGCTTCAACTTTGTTGGGTTAACCCAACCTAAGCTTTCCTGAAGTCAGTGCAATTCTATTTAAGAGCGCCACACCTGTTAGCTCGAATCAGCCACACCGTCAGTTGGGATGTTACAATCTACTCACGCGCAACTGGCGCGACTACGTCCGCAGGAAGGGCCGCGCCCACATCGATACCTGCAAACCCTACGATTTCCTTTGCCTGATCAGCGGACACAGGCGGTAATGGAGGAAGTCGCATGTCTAATCTTATTTCCAACGGGCGCTTAAACCTTGAACAACAGAAGAAGCGAGCAAAAGAATTGCTCCATCAATTCAAAGCTTCTCAAGACTCTGCCCTCAATCGCTTTCAACAGCATCATCCTCAAGCAAAGCATCTCAACAGCACAGAACTGGTATCCTTTCAACCCAAACTTAGCGATGCTCAATTGGTGATTGCTAGGGAAAACAATTTACCCAGTTGGGCGAAACTCAAGGCACATATCCAACGCCTCGATCGCATCAAACAAGATATCGCCCTTGGCATTACCTCACCTGCCGATGCTGATTTGCAGACATTACATCTGCGGTGTGGATCGGATATTCAAAATGACTTGAATATTGCGGGATTTTCCGGTGATTTTCTGGAATTTGCCGACCCTTACTGTCAAGGTCCCGTCCCAGATTGTGCAAACTTATCTCAATTCCTTGATGTACGAGCAAGTTTCATTGCTGATGCGTATGGGATTGCTCTCAAGGATGCGCGAAAACGTCTGGAACGCGAATATAGCCGTTTGCAAACTAGTCCCACTTATGATCGGGTGGTGCTGTGGTTTGAGCATGATACCTACGATCAACTCGTTTTAGCCTATGTGCTGCACTATTTCTGGCAGTCTCCCTCTCGTCCCAAGCATCTGGAACTGATCTGTATCGGTGCATTTCCCGGTATCCAGCGATTTGTGGGCCTGGGACAACTCTCAGCAGAAGTTTTGCGATCGCTCTGGGAGCAGCGACAACCGATCACTCATCAGCATCTGCAATTGGGACATCGAGTTTGGCAAGCGCTGACTGCTTCATCACCTCTGGGACTGATGGAAATTATTGACACGAGAACACCTCTCATCCCAACGATGGCTCACGCGCTGCGACGACATCTGCAAGAATTGCCTTGGGTTGAAGATGGTTTGAGTTTAACCGAACGGCTGACACTAGAAATTTTAGCCCAACAGGGTGCGATCACCGCTCATCACCTCTTCAAAACCTTGGTTTTAGAAAAAGAGCCGTTGCCTTACTTGGGGGACACGATGTACTGGTATGTGCTGAACAATCTCCACCAAAGCGAGAATCCTCCCTTTGAGATTACAGCCGAGACGCGGGAATTACCTTGGTCGCAGCGCCTACTTCAACTCACCGAAACGGGACAAGCTTTATTGCGTGGTGAGGTAAATTGGCGGGAGATGCAGAAGTGTGATCGCTGGATTGGCGGCATCCATCTCACCCGCAATCAATCCTGTTGGATGTGGAACGAGCAGCAGAGACGACCGATTTTGTTAGTGCTAAGCTAACAGGCATTCAATGGGAGCAGGGTCAAATTTTTGACCCTCTTGTGGGATGGGCCTCTTGCCCGTCCACTGTATGCGGAAGAAGCTAAAACAAGGGTTATAAAAAGGTAGAGTGGAGCTTGAGTGTACTGAGCCTTGAGAACGTTACGAAAATACCGTGCCGCTGCTTTGCCATCCCGCTTCGCACTCAGCATAAAATCCAGCATATTGCCTGCCCAATTCACACTTCGATACAAATATTTCCATTTCCCTATAAAGA
>JBFLZA010000550.1:0-6320 GCA_040756535.1 Cyanobacteriota bacterium | reverse complement strand
CTACTCAACCAGGCATCCCCATGAGAACGAGTACAAACGACCCAGACCGAGATTATATGAAACTGGGTGCCGGAGTACAGGTGCAGTTTTCGGAGAATATGTCAGGCCTACTCGACTACCAAGTCGTCCTTGGGCGCGAAGACTATACTGATCAGGCTGTTAGGGCAGAAATCCGCTACCAATTTTGACTTAGAGAGGTTGAGTTGCAATCAATATCTTTAGACAATTTTAGTAGCTTGGCTTGCATCTTAAGGCCAAAGAACTTATAAAGCTAATATTCTGCTATAGCCTTTAAAGTGAAAACCGCTATATCGGTCAGAGTAGACCATTCTTGAAGCTCCCCGCCCACAAGGAGATGAGCTTTTTGGCTGATTTCTAGTAAAAACTAATCAGGGTGAAAACTGCTATGAGAAAAGAAATCTTAGCGACAGGAATTGTCCTTTTTTCTTGCCTGTTGCCGCTTAAGGTGTTGGCTGCGACTTTTACTCGAATGTATGTCTTTGGTGACAGCCTCTCAGACCCAGGAAATCTATTCAATGTTTCGCAACAAATCACAGGAATTGGATTTCCGCCACCTCCTTACTTTAATGGACGTTTTTCTAATGGCCCGAATTGGATAGATTATCTTGCCCAAGATCTAAACTTAAACCCAACGCCTTACACCGCTCTTGCTTCAGGAATTATTCCAACTCAAGGCATTAACTTTGCCTTTGGTGGCGCAACCACAGGACTCGATAACACTGTGAATCCCCTTTTACCGGGATTGCAACAGCAACTTGGTTTGTTTACAAGCAGCGTACCAACCAATCAAGCGGCTGATCCAAATGCACTTTATGTGCTGTGGGCAGGTGCTAATGATTATCTCCCTACTCAAAGCCCAACGTTCCAACCTTTTGATAACCCGAATACGACAATTGGTAATTTATCGTTCGCTTTGAATACTCTAGCCGCTGTCGGGGCGAAAAATTTCTTAGTGGTGAATTTACCAGATTTAGGAGAGCTGCCGCTGACAAACAATACACCCATTTCTGAGGGTCTTAATACCTTGTCCGGTCTTCATAATGCTAGCTTGAGTGCAACTCTTAATAACTTCAGCAACACTCCAGGTTCTGATTTCAATATCAAACTGCTTGATGTCAACTCCCTGTTCAAGGAGGCAGTTGCTAATCCAGCCCAATTCGGTTTTACCGATGTTACTACTGCTTGCATCAATAACGCGAACTGTGTTCTAGGAGGGCAAAATGTGCAAAACCAGTATTTGTTCTGGGACAATATCCATCCGACGACAGCGACTCATAAAGAAATTGCAGAATTAGCCTATTCAGAACTCCAATCGGAACCTATCCCTGAACCGACTTCTGTGGTTGGAACAATTGTCTTTGGTGCCTTGCTGACACGTTGGAAGTTGAAGCACAAATCTAAATCCGTTCGCGCCGGAAAGGGTACTAAGGCTGTAGACTAACTGGCAGAGACAAGTTGATTGCAGGGGTCAATATGCCTTCGTTTAATTACGACCAACTCTTCAGCACCATTGAAGAGCTAGTGTTACATCATTCTCCTAGTGGTGTAGAAGGGGAAATTGACCAACTGTTGATGAGTCGATTGCAATCGCTGGGAGTCGAAGCTTGGCAAGATAGAGCGGGAAATGCGATCGCAAAAATTCCCGGTGCCAATTCCGAACGCGCTATTGCCATTACTGCACACAAAGATGAAATTGGTGCGATCGTCAAAACCATAGGTGAGGATGGATGTGTCGAAGTCCGCAAACTCGGCGGCGCGTTTCCTTGGGTTTATGGGGAGGGTGTTGTCGATTTATTGGGCGACAACCAAACCATTAGCGGTATTCTCTCCTTTGGTTCACGCCACGTTTCCCACGAATCTCCCCAGAAAGTCCAGCAGGAAGATACCCCAGTGCGTTGGGAAGATGCCTGGGTTGAAACCAAGTGTACAGCAGAAGAACTCGAAGAAGCTGGTGTGCGACCCGGAACCCGCATGGTAGTGGGAAAACATCGCAAGCGGCCTATACGCTTAAAAGATTATATTGGCAGCTATACTCTCGATAATAAAGCGTCTGTCGCCATTCTTTTAGCGTTAGCAGAACAGGTAAAGAAACCTGTTGTTGATATCTATTTAGTAGCGTCAGCAAAGGAAGAAGTTGGGGCAATTGGCGCGCTTTATTTCACCCAAAATCAACCTCTAGATGCTTTGATTGCTCTAGAAATTTGCCCCTTGTCGTCAGAGTACCCCATAGAAGCTGGCGAAGCACCCGTGTTACTGTCTCAGGATAGCTATGGAATTTACGATGAAGGGTTAAATTGGGAGCTGCGACAAGTTGCAAAAAAAATCGAGGTTCCCCTTCAGCTAGCAATACTCAATCAGTTTGGTAGCGATGCCTCTATTGCCATGAAATTTGGTCATGTTTCCCGTGCTGCCTGCTTGAGTTTCCCGACGCAAAATACTCACGGTTATGAGATTGCTCATCTCGGTGCGATCGCAAATTGCATCCATCTCCTCAGCGCTTACTGCCAAACCGAATTTGACTAGTAAGATAAAAAGATTCAGAAAATCCTGTGGGGGTGCGGATAAGCGTGGAACTCAACACGCAAAAAGAAGAATTTAGCGATGCTTATATACAAGCTATTGCATCAGCTTCAGGCTATGCATTCCAAAGAGCAACCACACCTTTAGATCAAGTTGGCATTGATGCAACCATTACAGGTATTGGAGCGCAAGGATCGATGGGTTTTCCTCAGCTTTATGTGCAAGTGAAATGCACCTCAAGAGATGTACTTGAGGAAAACCGCATTAGGTATCCTCTTAAAATTAAGAACTATGAAGAATTGAGAAACAATTATCAGTATCCTCCCTTAATTTTGGTTGTAGTTTTAGTCTCTGAGAATGTAAATGAGTGGTTGCGTCAATCCGAAGAAGAACTGTGCCTGAGACGTTGCGGATACTGGGTGTCACTGCGAGGTGAGCCAGAAACACGCAATAAAGAAACTGTAACAGTGTATTTACCCCGGAAAAATGTGTTTACTGCCAATGCCCTTAAGACTCTTATGCAAGGTATCGGCACGGGAGAAATCTTATGAAAGCAACTGTCAGAGATTTAGACATTCTCAAAGCTATACAACCCGATCAAGTAGCTACGTACCTTCAAGAAAAAGGCTGGCACGAAAAGAGGCAAATTGCCGAACACGCATCCATCTGGAGCCTGAAGAGCGATTCTGGTGAGGAATTCCAAATTGTTTTACCTTTGAATTCTGAAATTCCAGGTTTTCCCGTCTCCATGAATATAGTTTTGGAGACTTTAGAAATTGCTGAAGGGCGATCGCAACTAGAAATTTTAGATGATTTAATCTCTTGTGTGCCGAATATTCAAGTTCAGGGGATAGTGACAACCCTCAACAAGGGTTCTCAAACAAGTCAAGTTACTCTGATGGGCTGTGCTGTTGGGAAGTTTTGTAAAATCTATGTCGAGTTGACTGACGCAGAATATAGTTTAGCGGTTAAGGCTTACCAAGAGCGATCGCCTGTGGTTTGTACGGGAGATTTAATCAGACAGGATAAGACGTTTATTCTCAAAAATCCCCATCATTTTTCCTGAGATGACTGTTAAGGTGGGAGCTTGCACAGACTTGATGACTGATATTCAGCTCAACCTCGTCGTCATTCGCGCAAGTAACCTTGAACGCAGCATTGCGTTCTATCGGCTGCTTGGTCTTGATTTCGTTAAGCATCGTCACGGCAACGGCTTAGAACACTTTGCTTGTGACTTGGGTACAGTCGTTTTTGAGATTTATCCGCGCACAAGCGAGGCAGACAGCACGAGTGCCACTCGCCTCGGTTTTCGTGTTGCTTCGGTAGACACAGCGATCGCGGAACTTGAAAAGCAAGGTGTTCCGGTCATCTCACCACCCAAAAACTCACTGTGGGGATGGCGTGCCGTGGTTACTGACCCTGATGGTCACAAAGTGGAGTTGACCGAGTTAAAGCAGCAAGGTGAAAGATAAACCTGGAATTAATTGAGCAATTACCAACTAAGTTAGTACTCGGATATTGGGACAGGGTTGATGCGATCGCTCCAAATTACCCCTCTCCAGTCCCCAGTAGAGTAAATTTTACTTATAAGACGCGCTTTTTTAATTTTTTGTTGTCATGCCCTCTCCTTTTCCAGGAATGAATCCTTATTTAGAGCATCCAACCTTGTGGTCGGGGATTCATCATCGCTTGATTACTGCGATCGCTAATGACCTAGCTCCTAAAATTCGACCAAAATATATTGCTGCAATTGAGGAGCGGGTTTATGAAATCAGTGGGGAAACTTCGCTTTTGGTTGGCGTTCCTGATGTCTCTGTGCAGCGTTCTTCAGCGAGTACCCCACCATCTAATCTTGCTGTTGCTGGTTCGGCTACACAACCAATGGAAGTAACGATTCCAATCCCCGAAATTCTAACAGAAGGTTATTTAGAAATTCGCTCGGTGGAGACTGGGGAAGCGATAACAGTCATTGAAGTTCTCTCACCTAAAAATAAGCAATCTGTGGTGGGTCGTCTTCAATACGAAACGAAACGTCAAAAAGTATTGGCAAGTAGCACGCATTTGGTAGAAATTGATTTATTGTGCCAAGGTAAACCCATGCCAATGGAGGAGGGAATTGAGAGTCATTATCGGATTTTAGTCAGTTGCAGCGAAACTCGCCCAAAAGCAGCACTGTATGGGTTTAATTTACGGGATAATATTCCGCAATTTCCCTTACCATTAAGCTCAGAGGATACAGAAGCTTGGGTGGATTTACAAGGGTTATTGCACGAAATTTATGATCAGGGTGCTTATGACCTCAGACTAGATTACAGCCGTGCGATCTTGCCTGCTGTATCAGAAGCGGATGCAGCTTGGGTTGATGAGGTTTTGCGTGAGCAAGGATTAAGGTGAAGAAAGTTAAGGTTATTGTTTACCCTAAGTAAGAAAGAACTTTATATATAATATAAAACCCCTACTAACTTAAACATTAGTTGAGGTTTTATTGCTTATTCAATTGATTTACTCAGCAAGTAGGGAGTGTTTGCCCTAATTCAAGCCAAACTGTGCTTTTGAAATCAAGGCATCATCTTGAAACATGGCGTTCATATTTTTCAGTCCTCCCTGTGCTTCCCATTGGTACATCACGGTTGTAGATGTACCAGGAATTTCTACTCTAGAAATTTCTTTACCTTTTTGCCCCAGAATGTTCATAACCTCTTGATAGCTCATGCCAGACTGAATTTGATCGTATGCTGCCAGTGAGAGTTTATTTCTTACAGACTGGTTTTGGTGTTTGGTAGTGGAAGATATAACCGAAGGTGAATTATAAGCTAATTGTGTAGTAGGTGTGGAATAAGAACTAATTGTAGTAGTTTGAAGTGAAGGAACCGATGTTGACAGACTAGACGATGGCTCTATAGGAGAGTGTGGAATAAAAAACAGGATAAAAGCCATAAATGTCCCGAATATACCTTTGGCAATATTCCCTACTAAAGCAAAAGGTAAAATTAATATATTCCAGGTCAAATGAATTAGGAAACCACACCCATTCCATATCAAATTAATAGGAAAACTCACTACAACCCAGAGAAGTTTAAAAGGAGAAATCAATAAAGTGAGAATATTCATGCCAAACCTTTGAGAACTTTTGTTCAATTACACAATGAATTAAAAAATTATTTAATTCATCAGTAGGATTGCTGAATTTTTGGGAATTAAGATGTTTTTCTCCGTAATATCACTGAAGCAATCATGGCTGACTACCACTTGTGCCAGGATAATCTGATTTTATCGATCACTCCCCTTATCCCCTACAACTGCTCCTCATTCTCCACATAGGCTAAACACTAGAGAATATTCCTAGCCTCTCACCTACTTCTTTAAAGCCTGAAATTATTACAGCCATCTACGAAAACGGAGTTCTGCGTCCCTTTAGTCCCTTACCTTTGCAAGAACACCAAACCGTTACGAATTGCTTACCCTGTTGCAAATTACCAGATCGGACAACTCCGGAAATCAGAAGCCTTAGCAGAAGCCGCTTAGTGCGGTTTGCGATCGCTCCTCATCACCCCTGAAATTGTTGCAACAACCAAGCCCCAACTTCAGTCTGATCGCAACTCCAACTGCGCCGCAACGCCTGCTCTAATAAACTCATTGCCAGTCCAGGCAAGACCCTAGATTCCGTAATTGGCTGACTCTTCCCCTTAGCAATGACAAATGCTGACAGCTTAGCCTTCGCCACATCTACCACCCAATATTCTGATACCTGCACCTCTTCGTACAACTGCTTCTTGCGA